>CAYYCR010000001.1:0-12957 GCA_964470385.1 uncultured Muribaculaceae bacterium
CCTCCCGGTTTTCAAGACCGGTCCCTTCAACCAGACTTGGGTATTTCTCCATAAAATTAAAGTTTTATCAGATAACGAAATGATTATATCATAGATTTTTTTATAAAGTCAACCTATTTACATAGTTTTTTTTAAATTCCTCATTTACTTATTTGAACAGATTATAAAAAGGTACCTTTTTTATGGTAAAAACATTTTCCACTTCCACCAATTAGATTGTGTCACATAAATCGTTAAAAACAATGTCTAACAATTTATTATCCAAATATAATCATTGTACTAGTTAAATAGTATATGATTAAAAATAGAGGAATCTTATAAATCATATGTTTTTATTTCGTGAAACATGAACATAACTTAACTATAACCTAGTATATAATTTATAAATTCATAACGCATCTAGCACAATGTGTAACTCTTTTAATATACAACATGCAAAAAAGAATCATTCCTTGTAATCTAAAAAGGCATGATTTTTTAATGCAAAAGTCAAGATTTTAGCACCATTATTCTACTATCTATCTTAAATCATAAATCTATTTTATATCATTTTTGTTATTTTACTATAACTTTCATGTTATAATCAATCATAGGAAGTGATTTCATGGCAAACAAAAATTTAACAAAATATCTTGACAATTTATATCAAGAATCTGTTCCCCTTGTTTTCACGGATGGAACAAATATTTATAATGAACTAAAAAAAGAATATACAACACATAAAAAAGGTTACTTTATCTATGGACCGTCTGGTGTTGGGAAAACCTATTTCATCAATCATCAGAAAATTAAAAACTGGATTGATGGTGATATTCTATGGTCTATTACAAAGGCATTTCCAGATGGTGATTGGTGGAATTGGTCTGGTAAAGAAATTGATACGATTGAAAGACGAGCAGATGTCATTACAGAACAAGCTAAAAAACTAGGATTTTGGATTATTGGTGCGAGTGCTGTTAACTTAATTCCGGATGCAATTGTAATTCCCGATTTTAAGACACATCTTTCATATATCAAATGTCGTGAAGAAAATAATTACGATGGTGGTATGACAAGTGAGGATTTAGATAAAATTAAAAAAAATAGAGCATATTACTCTAGATTTAAAAAAAACGGAGTCCCTGTTTTTAAAAGTGTCGAGGAAGCAGTTTCTTTTCTTGAAAATCAAAAGGATAATTAGTTCCATTCATATTTACAGTAATATTCTCACAATTATCTATTAAAAGAGATATTCCACCACAATAATCAACTTCTACAATATCCGATTTCTCATAATTCAAAATCTTTTGTTTGGCAAATGGGCTAATTAAATCATAATGCGTTCCACTCCAAACAATAAATCTACTATTTGGAAATTTTAAATGAAAATAAGTAGAGTATCGTTTCAAAATATAAATATATTTCATCCCCCGTTCTACAATTTCATCTGGTCCTTCAGAACCAAGTTCCTGCCTTTTTTCTTTCGACAAATCTTCTTCAAAGTCAATCCAAAAATCTAAATTGATACCATGATGTTTTTCTTTTAAATATTCCACATAACCAGTAAAATCTGTAAACATTTTAGGTTCCGTCAAATAAGTATTTTCACGAACACGATTATGATAATTTGAATCGATGTTTAAATTCATAATATGATTTAATGGAATCTCATTTTCTTCAAAGAATTCTTTTATCATATCCATTGCAATATTGGTCGTAAGAACACATCTTTTGAAATTATTACTTGCTGTAGTATTACTTGAATCAAACAGAAAATAAGTATGTTTTAATTCATCATGATTAAAATTGCTTTTTAATGTCTCTATAAAAGAGGCCACAATAGAAGTCTGACATTCTATTGATTCTAACAATAAACAGCCATTTTTTTTATCATAATTACAATGTCTTTGAAGCACTATTTGTGTTTCATTTTCTTTTATAAGTGGTGTAATAGATAAAGAATTTATTGTTACTGGTGAATACATAATATCCCCCTTTCCTTTTATTAGCAATATGTGCCATTTTTCATAAATTTATTTTAATTCAATGTCTCAATTAATTCGGCAACTGTATACAAAAGTCTATTTGTTATTTTATAAACAATATCCTCTGAATTTTTCATACCATAACCATTATACTTTAAAATCATTTCCACATCATTTGCTCCATCACCAATAGTAAAAACATCTTTATCATTTATTTTTTCCATTTCTAAAATTTTTTCTATTGCTTTTCCTTTATCTGTTTTTATGGAAATAATTTCTACTAAATAATTATTTTTAGTTGCAATAACATAAGATTTAACATAATTTCGATACTGAACATTTAATTGATCAGATAAATTTCTAGCTGACGATTCCTTTTTCATTTCTAACATAATTTTGGTGAGTTCTTCTGATAATTTCTTTATATCTTTTTTCATAGTATCAAAAAGTATTATCTGTTCTATATCGTTATTTGATTTCACCGAATTTAAAATTTCAAAGCCAATACTTTTGGGAATTAAATTTGCAGCAATTACTTGTTCTTTTTTGTCTAAAATGACCCCTCCATGATTTACGATTAAATAATCAAATGGAATGGGATATAAATCAAGTTTTCTTTTTAAATCTAGATAACTTCTTCCAGTTGCAATGACAAACAAATTTCCATTTTTTCTAAACTTATTGATAGCTTCAATATTTTTCACGATATCTTCTTCACTGGTATCTAAGGTACCATCATAATCACTAAAAACTATCTTAGTCACTATAAAACCTCCCTCCTAATTCATTTATAATATTTTGGATTTTTTTCTATGCTAATATAGTAGTATGATACTAGATATTAACTGATACTAGACTAACTATCTTTTGTTATAATCAGTTAAATACTTAAAAATATTACTATTTTTTTAGAACTTTTAATTTTTCTTTTAAATCTAATGCTGCTAAGTATCTAGCACTCATCTGATTTTTTTCTTTAGTAGAAAGTTCAGCCAAAGTCTTACCGTTTTCTAATTCAAAGATATTATCAAATCCAAATCCGTTATATCCTCTTTCTTCCAGGGCAATTTTTCCAATCAATTCTCCTTTTCCAACAGCTATTTCTATCCCATCATAATAAACCAAATAACAAATTACTCTAGCTGTTCTATCACTACACTCTAAAAGTCGTTTTAAAATCTCTTCATTTCTTTCGGTTTGTGTTGCTGTTTCACCTAAAAAACGTGCTGTGTATACCCCAGGCCAACTACCTAAAGCATCAATACATATTCCACTATCATCAGCAATTGTTGGAATTTTTGATATTTCATAAATTTCTTGGGCCTTTTTGAATGCATTACCATAAAAACTATCTTGGTCCTCTTCTACTTCATGTGTAATTCCTGCCTCTTTTAATGATTGAATTTGAAATTCCTCTAAAATCGTCCTTATTTCTCTTAATTTTCCAATATTATTACTTGCAAATATCATAAAATCCTCCCTAAATACAAAATTATATTAATTATTTTAAACTAAAAAAAATAATATAGCAAGGTTTTTTAACAAACTCAGTTTCCAAAGCTTTTTTTAATCCTTTTATAACAAGTAAAAAGACGAAAAAAACTGATTTACGCTATCAGTTTAATTCAAAATATAGTCTTTCGTTGTTGTACTTGTATTTCCTGCTGAATCTGTAACAATAATTTCCGCATAATAACTTCCGCTTAAAGTGGTTGGATAAAATAGTGTTGACTCAGTGCCTGTTTTTACAAGGTCATGATTATAATATAATCTGATTTGATAGGAACTATAATTGCCACTTCCTCCTGATGGAGTTACGATAACAGAAATTCCATCTGTATATTCTCCATTTATTATTTTTACTGCTTTTGTCAAAGATGTCACTACATTCAATTTCATGTACTTGACAGTGACAACACAAGTTGCTTTTTTCTTTCCATCTTCGGTGGAAACTGTTATTGTCGTTTTCCCTTCTTTTAAAGCTCGTATGTTTCCTGTTTCAGAAATACTTGCCACATCTGGATTGGAACTAGACCAAACGAGTTTTTGATTAGAAGCATTGGATGGTACAATGGAAGCTCTTAATTGTTCTTGGTTCCCAACAAAAATACTCGTTTCTCTTTTGTTTAAGCTAACTGAGTTCACTGCAATATCTGGAACTGTTATGACACTTGTCGCAGTATGATTTCCATCTACTGTCCTTACTGTAACTGTCGCCTTTCCTGTATTATGAGCGGTTAATGTTGCTGCATAGCGAATTCCTTCTGCTGATGTTGTAATAATATTTGGATCTGGTTCTACCGTAACAATATTGGTATCATTACTTTCCCAAATCACTTTAGTGTTTCTAGCTTCTTTTGGAGATACCGTTGCATAAATTACTAATTTATTTCCATTTTCTATAATAGCGGCTACTCTATCTAATTTTACTCCTGTCACACTTCCCTCTGATACTACTTTATCAAGAGTGAATCGCTTTCTACCATTTTCATTGTCGATTGTCATTACTTCTCCATCAAATCTCATTTTTAATTTTTTGAACAAGGTATCATCATATGCTTTTAAGCAACCATATTCCATAGAAGAACCTAATTGTAATGTACCTAAATTAATATTTGTAGTTGTGATACAATAAGTATCATAATCTAAAACATTATTTGTTTTGGTTTGTTTTATATCCACATAAGAACTATAAGAATTTTCTAAATACCATCTTCCAACTGCTTTTTCATAAATTGTATCTGTATAGCGATTTTTTTCTCCTTGTTCTCTTACAAATTCATATTCATTGCCATCTTTTTCAAATATCAATTTTCCATCTTTTAAGTAACAGTTAAATTTGTCAATTTTCTTATAAAATTCTCCTTTTTCTGATGAAAAAGAACGTTGATAAAATTTTCTAGAGTAAAGTTTAAAATCATTTAACAAATCAATATTATACCATTTTAAAAAGTACCAAACTTCAGAAAAACCATTGTCCTCTTCTGTAACTGTTAAATAAACATCTTCATAATCTTTCAAATACCAAGTACCAGATAATTGTTCAAATACACTAGCACTCCTTTCGAGTTCCTTTTCATCTGGATCATAAGGTTCTATTCGTTCCCATTTGGCTTTTAGAGTGATATCTTCTGGGGCTGCCATTTTCATAAAGTTATATTTATCTTCTCCAATATACCAACCTAAAAAACGATAGCCCTCTTTTATTGGATCAGTTGGTTTGGTAAATGTTTTCCCTTCGCTAACGATAAATGGTTCTGTTGTTGTTCCACCATAGGAATCGAAAGTTACTGTATGAATAACTGTAGCACCATTAGGTTCCCAAATTGCGGAGAGAAGCATATCTTCATTAACAGGTGTTTTTTCAATGTCAAACATTGCTCCATCATACTCCCAACCTTTAAAGTCAAATCCCGATTTTGTTGTTTTTACTATATCACCAAGGGCTCTACCTTTTCTAACTTTTTGTGGATTGATAATTGTTCCGCCATTTGTCCTAAAGGATATTTCATAATAAACTGCTGTTGCTTTGTCCCACATTTTAAAAAGGGATGTGGTCACAAATAAAAAAATGAATAATCCGATTATTCCTATTGTTAAAAGGAATATTTTTTTGCGATATTTTTTTAGTAAATCTTGAAATATTTTTATCATTTCTTTGATATCCATGAATCAACACTCCTTATCTTATATATTAGTATAACACAAAAAGTACCTGTTATGAAAAAAGAACTATATACTTTACAGTTCTCTTTACTGAATATCACGTACAAGACCAAATGAATATCCTAATTCTTTCATATTTTTAATAAATTCATCCATTGCTTCATAGTTTCCTTTATTTTTGGGATGAATTAAATATATCGCACCATTATGATACCTTTTAGTTAGTTCTTCTAAAGCTTTTGTTTTGGAAACATCATAGTCAAAGTCATAATGATCTGCACTCCAAAAGAAACTTTTGTAACCTAAATCGTAAATAATTTGTAAACTTCTGTAACTGTATTCTCCCTTTGGTTCTCTATAAACTTTATCCATTTCTACTCCTGTAATTTCTTTATATGTTTTTTCATTGTCCTCTATTTCATTTACATATTTTTCAAAATTCGTTCTTGTTGCTAATGAGGGCATAGAATAGTGATTAGCAGTGTGATTTCCAACAGAGTGTCCTGATTGTGCAATTTTTTTCATTAAGTCTGGATTTGATTTCATGAATCCTTGGCAAAAAAAGAATGTAGCCTTAACGTCATTTTGATTTAGTATATCAACAATTTCAGATGTATAAGTATCATTACTTCCCTCATCAAACGTTAAATATAAAATTTTTTCATCAGCACCCATATAGTATGCTCCATATTGTTTCAATATTTCTGCTGTATTTCCTGCTCCTTCCTCTGGTCTTTCATGATTTTTTTTATTACCACTCCACCATGTTTTTAAAGTGTTATCTATATCATCATAAGAGTTTTTATATGTTACTTTTCTATTGCCTTCTACTTTTACAAATCGTTTTACTTCTGTTTTGTCACCATTTTGATTTGTTATAATATAAGTAATTTGATAAGTACCTGGTATTTTTGTATTAACAACTCCTTGAACAGAGACTTTATTTGTTATATCTCCTTCTTCTGAATCAGTAGCAAGATACCCTGGTTCTTGATATTCTTCTCCTACTTGTATTGTCATTGTAGTATTTCCTTTTAATATTAATGATAGTTCATTTTTTGAAGTTTCTTTTTGCTTGTTTGGTTTTACTGATAAAGTTTTAAAGCAAATATAAAAAATAGAGACACATACAAGAATTACTAATCCAATTAATATTTTTTTATGTTGTTTATTCACTTTTAACACCTCAATTTACTATATGAAAAAAGGAATAAAAAAAGAAGAGGTTTGTCCCCCCTGAGTTAAATAAAAATACAATATGTTAGATTATAAACTAAGAAAGTTTATCAATTAAATATTCTTCGTCAGACTTTAAATTACAATATGTTAGATTATAAACTAGAACTACCAGCACCAGCACCAGCTTCTAATACATACTTTAAATTACAATATGTTAGATTATAAACACAGGAATTACTGATTCACATTTTATTGAAATTGCCTTTAAATTACAATATGTTAGATTATAAACATTCAATCTATTATCTAAAATACTATACTCTAAATACTTTAAATTACAATATGTTAGATTATAAACCCCAACACTCATCTCTTCACAGATTTTTATATATGCCTTTAAATTACAATATGTTAGATTATAAACCAAAACTTCTAATAACAAATAAACATGTTACGTCTCTTTAAATTACAATATGTTAGATTATAAACTTAAAAAGAAAAGATGTATAAAAAAAAATCTCATTTCTTTAAATTACAATATGTTAGATTATAAACTTTCATCTAAGTTATAAATATCTTTATTCCTAAAGACCTTTAAATTACAATATGTTAGATTATAAACATAATTATTACTTATTTCAATTTTAGACAAGCTGAAACTTTAAATTACAATATGTTAGATTATAAACGATTGGTAATGCAACACCAATTGCAGCAGTGATAGTCTTTAAATTACAATATGTTAGATTATAAACGCCTTTGATTAAAGCCAATGCTAGTGTTTTTGAAGACTTTAAATTACAATATGTTAGATTATAAACTCATATAAGCATAGAAAGGATGCTATGTTTAATTTTCTTTAAATTACAATATGTTAGATTATAAACGATAATTTTCATATATAAATTTCTTTCGCTTTAGATCCTTTAAATTACAATATGTTAGATTATAAACTTTTAAAAATTTATCCATTTCTTCATATTCTGCTATCTTTAAATTACAATATGTTAGATTATAAACAGGTCAAAAACATGGTTTTGTACCACTTTTGCAATAATACTATATCATTTATTCATTAATATTTCAAGTTTTCTGCGATTATTCTAGAAAATTTTATCAATTTTATCTGTCGAAGTCCTAGTATTTTATACCTATTCCATATCGACAGATATCAAACAAACTATCTTTTTTATTATTTTTCGCTTTTTCTTACTTTAAATCTAATAATCGTTCTAATGCTTTTATAACCCCTAATTTTCCATATTCATAAGTAAGTCCTCCTTGTTGATAAGCAATAAAAGGATTTCTAATTGGTCCATCACAAGAAAGTTCAATTGAGGAACCCTGTGTAAAAGCACCTGCAGCCATAATTATTTTATCTTGATAACCAGGCATATCAGATGGCTCTGGTATCGCATTTGAATCAATCGGCGAACCTAATTGTATTCCTTCACAATAATGAATTAAAGATTCAGCATTTTTAAAAATAATATTTTGAACAATATCCGCTCGTTCTTCATCCCATTTTGGTTCAACATCATAGCCCAATCGTTCCAATAAAGCACTTGTAAATATTGCCGTCTTAAGAGAACTAGCTACTACAGAAGGAGCAAAAAAAATTCCTTGCAAAAATGATTTATTGATTCCTAAAGTAGGACCCACTTCTCGTCCTTCTCCTGGTAATGTAAGCCTTTCAGCACATAATTCCACCAACTCTTTTTTTCCAGCTATATATGCTCCATTTGGAGCTATTCCACCACCTAAATTTTTGATTAATGAACCCACCATAATATCTGCCCCTATTGCTGTTGGTTCTTTATCAGATACCATTTCACAATAACAGTTATCTACCATAATGATTACATCAGAATCAATTTTTTTAATAAACTTTATAACAGCTTCAACTTTATCAATCGTTATGCTTTTCCTGATAGAATATCCTTTTGAACGTTGAATCTCAATAACTTTTATTTTTTTCTCTTGTAATACTCTTCTAATTGCTTCATAATCAAAATCATTATCCATTAAATCTATCTGTTCATAATTTACACCAAACGATTTTAAAGAACTTTCGTTTTCTGTAATTCCTATCACTTCATCTAACGTATCATATGGTTTTCCAGTAATACTTAATAAAACATCATTTGGTCTTAAAAGTGCAAACAAGGCAACCGTTAAAGCATGACTAGCTGAAATCATTTGCACCCTCACTAAACAATCCTCAGCTTCTAATATTTGAGCAAATACTTTTTCTATAGTATCTCTTCCTATATCCCCATATCCATATCCTGAAGTACTTCCAAAATGAACTTCTGCTATTTGGTATTTTTGAAAAGCATTTAATACCTTTTGACTATTGATTTCACATTGTTTTTCTATTTCTATAAAAGTGGGTCTTATTTGCTTTTCTATATCTATCACTAGCTTTTCTAACTGCTCCTTTGTTTCAATCATAATTTTAATCCTCCATCTATTCGTATCACTGATCCATTCATATAACTAGCTTCTTTCGTCGTTAAAAAATAAATAACGGAAGCTATCTCAGATGGCTCTGCAAAACGACCTAATAATATTTTTTTCTCCTCTTCTTTTATAAAATCGCAATCTAAATTTTGAGTCATTTCAGTTTTTGTCCAACCTGGTGCTACCGCATTGACTTGAATAGTTGGTGCAAAAGCAATAGCTAAATTTTTGGTTAATGAAATCAGTCCTGCTTTTGAAGCATCATAATCTATACTTTCTGGATAAATCGTATCAATTCCATTGGTAGAAGCAACATTGATTATTTTTCCACTTCCTTGTTTTAACATATATTTTGACACTTCTTTCGATACTAAAAATGGACCAATCAAGTTAACACCTAAAACATTCTTAAATTCTATATCAGTTTTGTCTTCTAACACTTGATCAATTGCAATTCCAGCATTATTAATAAGGACATCTATTTTCCCAAATTTTTTTATACTTTTTTCTACCATATTTTCTACTTCTTCTTTTATAGAAACATCTGCTTTTATCAGTAAAATAGATACTGAATATAAAGATTCCATTCTGTTTTTTAGATTTTGAGCTATTTCATCATTATGTGCATAGTTAATAATAATATTATAATTTTCCTGAGCAAATTTTTCTACTATAGCTGCACCAATCCCTCTACTTCCTCCTGTAATTAAAACTACTTTTTGATTCATAATTTCCTCTTTTCTACTTGTGGAATAAAATCTCTAGTGATGTACTAGAGATTATTTTTAATTCAATATTTTTTCAGATATTTTTAAACAAATATCTTTTATATCACTACTTCCAGTAAGTTCAAAACGTACTGTTCCAAGTCCACTAATTGTAATATCCAGTTCTGCATCTAAATCCATCATTCCTGCTGTTTCTACTGAGTATGCCTGAATTTTAGAATACGGCATTGATGTATAGTCTATTTTTTTTCCTGTAATTCCTTGAACATTTACAGAAATAATTCTCTTATCTGTAAATATTAATTTATCACGCATTGATGAAAAAGCAGAAATAATATTTTCACTCGGCAAAATAATATCCTTTACTACCTCTTTTCCAACTTCATTATCAACCGCTTTTAGTTTAATTAATGTTTTGTTTGTAAAGTCTACCACACACGTCCTCCTCTACTATATTTATTCTCTCTATTAATGCATTCTCTATATTGTGATAATATAAAAATCTACAATTAATTTTTAATTCACGTTCATGAAAATATCTTACGTTTTTTCCTATTATTTTATTTCTACACTAGTATGCCAAATAATCTCTTTTATAAATTCCGATTGCCATTTTATTTGATCTGGACACATAATATAAATTTTATTTTTTGTTCTTGTAAGTGCAACATAAAATAGTCGACGCTCTTCTGGATAATCTACTGTACTTTGTTCGCCCTGATTACGGAGTAATTTAATTATTGGATGATCCTCCACCTTACTTGGAAAGCCATGAGTATCATCTAATGCATTTATGAGAATTACTTGGTCATATCCTAATCCCTTTGCACTATGAATTGTTAAAAATTCAATATCCATTTGTGGTTGTTCTTTTAAAATAATTTTATCTCCAGTTCCCTTTTTAAAATATTTTGATTCTAAAATACAATCAATATCTCTTCTATATCTTCCTAGTAAAAGAATTCTGTTATTTGAATTTTCAGCTTCAATATTAAGTAACAATTCTGATAGTTTTTCTGGTAAATCATTAATTTCATTATCTAAGTCTTCTTTGTATTCAATTAATTCTACAGGCTTATATAAATGCTTATCGGAAACTAATTTTTTTTCAAATTGTTCTGTATTTTTACTCACGAATTCTCCTGCCAAATCAATCAATTCTTGACTGTTACGATATGTCTTAGTAATTTTAACAATTTCAGCATATCCCATTGTTTCATAAAATTTTGTAAATAGTTCTACATCTGATCCTGAAAATGAGAATATAGCTTGCCAATCATCTCCCACTGCAACAATTTTCGCCTCAAATAAATCTGATAGTTTTTTAGCAAAATTATAACGTTGCATAGAAATGTCTTGATATTCATCAATAATTAAATATTGGTAATTTAAATTTTGATATTGTGTTTTTAGCATGTCCATATTTTGATAAGCAAAATTAATCATATCTTGAAAGTCTATTCTATTTTCTTTTCTAAGATCCAATTCATATTGTAAATAAAATGAACGAATAATTTCAAGTTGTTTTTTGATTGTTTTATCTTCTGCCTTAGCTATCATTTCTTCCAAATCTTTTTCTTGATAATTTTGTTCTTTAAATAACGAAATAAATAATATTACTAAATTTATAAAATTATAAAATAAGGAATCTTTTGATGTTTCTAATAGCCTATAAAAAATTTCTTTCTCACTTCTTTTTATTTTTTCTAGATTTCTTTTATTTAGTTCATTAGATAATTCTGGTAAATAACTAGTATTATAATCATATTGACCAAATAGCTCTATTAAATCAGTGTTATAATTTTGGTGAACTGCTCTTTTTCTATAAATTCCAATTCTATAATCATTATCAAATGAACTAATTTTTCCACCCTCATAAAATTTGGCTAATCCATAATATTCTAAATAAATTGGTTCGCCTAGATTATGAATTGTAAAATCTGGTTTATAAGTTCTGTTATTACTTAATTTTTCTGGAAATACTTCCTCATATATGTATGGAATGCTATTTTTATATAAGTAATTTGCAATTTTTACTTCTCCTTCTGATTTAACATATTCTCCATTAATCGTTTTATTATATTTCAATCGACTTTTTGTTCTACGTTTAATTTCCTTGGTTAAGTCATCTTTATATTGTTCATATTTCAAATTTGTATGATATTTCCAATAATCCTCAAAGTCATCATACTGGAAACATGCTTCATCAAAGTGTACTTCCTCTGGAAATGATTCCATTAATGTTCTCAATAAATGTTTATTAGGAAATACCTTTTTTCTTACATAGCTTGCTAATAACTGATATTGACCTGATGTAGCTATTACCGATACTTTCTCTTTTTTGATTTTTCTTATAAATTCTGCACCTAATTTATGAAATGTCAAAACAGAAACTCCCAATTTAAAATCTCCATTAATTCGGTCATCTAATTCATCCGCGGCTTTATTTGTAAAAGCAAGCAAAACAATTTGCTTTGGATCTACTTTTTTTATTTCTACTAAATATTTTACTTTGGCTGCTATAGTTGTTGTTTTTCCGCTACCTGCTCCTGCTATAACTAAAGAATAATCTTCATCAATTAAAATTGCCTTTCTTTGTTCCTCATCCAATAAAACATCTGAATCTACTTGTTCAAACATATGATCAAAATAGTCTTTATATTGTTCCAGCTTTTTATTTATAAAATTTTCATTATGCTTATCAATCATTTTATAGCCATCTTGACTAAGTATTAGCATCTTACGAAAAACTTCTGTTTTAGGATTTCCATGTTTTAGAAAGTTCTGAAATAAGTCTTGATATTTGTCAAGGTAATTTTCATACATTTTTTTTGATATATAACAATCTTGATTATATAATTGATAAAATTCTTTAATACATACTTCCATATTCTCTGTTAGTAAATCCATTGTACAACATCCTTCCTATTATCAGTATAACATAAATTTAAAAAAAC
>CAYYCR010000001.1:12967-32732 GCA_964470385.1 uncultured Muribaculaceae bacterium
ATATTTTATAAATAATTTATATACAATATGTTAGATTATAAACTTGTGGTACAGATAATAGAAAAAGATGGTGTGAACACATTTAAATTACAATATGTCAGATTATAAACAGCTGAATTGGACAAAGAATATCTAAGTTGGCAATTATTTAAATTACAATATGTCAGATTATAAACACGTCTAACAGAGGGACGAAAAGATAGTGTTAGAAGATTTAAATTACAATATGTCAGATTATAAACTATTAAAAAAATTATTGATGAATATCAACAAACAGTATTTAAATTACAATATGTCAGATTATAAACACTAACAACCCCTAAGGTAATAATAATTTTTCCCATATTTAAATTACAATATGTCAGATTATAAACTCATTTCTTTGAAAAGCCTATCAAGTTTTTATTTGAATTTAAATTACAATATGTTAGATTATAAACGAAAGTTTTAGACATGAATTCAACTTTAGTGCGACTATTTAAATTACAATATGTTAGATTATAAACTAGCTATCATTTCTTGAACCTCCTTTCAATTTTCGGATTTAAATTACAATATGTTAGATTATAAACCGAGCAATTTCGATGAACTCAAATTCTGACGATGAAATTTAAATTACAATATGTTAGATTATAAACGCGTTCGCAGAACAGCAATTTATATATTATTTTCTTGATTTAAATTACAATATGTTAGATTATAAACAGCACTTGCTCTTGATTTTAACAAACTAACTAGAAAATTTAAATTACAATATGTTAGATTATAAACTATTTTAAGTCGCTTCGGCATTTATACAACAACAGTATTTAAATTACAATATGTTAGATTATAAACCTACTACAACATCAGCCTATGTAGATTATAATAATTATTTAAATTACAATATGTTAGATTATAAACACCATATGCGATACGTTGAATCTATTATCATGAAAATAATTGAAGATCAAATTCCTGATTATAAACACCATATGCGATACGTTGAATACTTATACTGATGATATTTAAATTACAATATGTTAGATTATAAACCCGAGCGACTTCGATGAGCTCAAATTCCGACGATGAAATTTAAATTACAATATGTTAGATTATAAACTTCTATTTGTAATTGTTCATAAATACATTTATCAGAATTTAAATTACAATATGTTAGATTATAAACGTCCTGATCCAAAATTAAAAGTTGACCCAAACAAAAATTTAAATTACAATATGTTAGATTATAAACTCTTAAATCATAAATTGTAGACGTTCTTACTAAATCATTTAAATTACAATATGTTAGATTATAAACTTTCTTTATCCGTACTCGGAGGGTTATCAGGATTGTCATTTAAATTACAATATGTTAGATTATAAACAGGTCAAAAATATAGTTTTTCTCCACTTCCACAATATAACTATACCATTTTTTTACATAAATTTCAATTTTTTGGCAATTTTTTCCTATAAAAATACCAATATTGTCTGTCGAAGTCCTAGTATTTTATACCTATTCCATATCGACAGATTAAATAAACTGCTCATTTTCTTCTAACTGATTTGTTAAAATATCCTTTTGAAGCCATCTTTCATTCCTTGATTTAAACATAATACAAGAATCCTCATTTCCTCTTAATACACCTTTCAACTCCATTTGCAATTTCTCAATTTGGTACTTTGTTAAAGTCCCCTCAAACACAGAATTTTGAACATGATATAAATACTTCTTACAAATTTTAAATACTTTCCTTTGAACCTTAGCAAAATCATCTACTTGTCTAATATCATATACTATAATAACATACATCTTTTACCACCAAATTTTAAAACCATCATATTCCTGTTCCTCAAGCAAATGTTTTATTAACTTGTATAATTCCAATCTTATCAAATACTGATAAGTTACCTCACGTTTTAGTTTTCTATGCATAATTGTTCTAGATAAGGTATTTTCTAATTCTTCCATTATTTTTTTCACGCCATTTTCCTTAATTTTCAAAAAATTATCTTCTAAAGAAAAATCTTTCTCACTAATAATCTTTTTATTGATAAGAGCAAAAATAGTTCGATCAACAATAATTGGTTTAAATACCTCTGAAACATCCAAAGAAAGTGAAAACCTTTTAGTCCCAGGTTCATGTAAATAACTAATGGTAGGATTTAACTGTGTCTGATAAATTTCACTCAACACTTTAGTATAAAAAACAGAATTCAAAAACGATATTAAACTATTAATCATATTATCTGGAGGTCTTTTTACTCGTTTCTTAAAATCAATCTCTACATTTAAAATAGTATTCCAAGCACTATAGTAAATCTTTCTAACATTTCCCTCAATCCCCATAATTTCTGGCACCGTTTTACAATCATTTAAACAAGACTCCAAATTTTCAATTCTACTAATGTAATCGCTTAGCTCTTTCCCACGATTTTGATAATATTTTAAATTTCTCAAAATATTATAAATAGCAGCAAAAATAAACTTTCTGGCCAATAAAACTCTTTTTTCAGATTGTAAATAATGCTCTACTTGTGAAACTAATAAATTACCCGATACCAAAGACTCTTTTGGATAAAAGGAACCAACATAATATTGATAGTAATTAAACATATGAACAGTAACTCCCTTTTCTCCAAGAAATTGAAATAATTTAGTATTGTAAGTTACCTCCGAAAACACATACAAATCTTTTACTCGTTCAATTGGAATATCTTTCTTTAAAATACCATCCACATAAAGAGTTAGAGAATCATTTCGTCTTTTTAGTTCCCCCGAACTAAAAATATAATAAGATTGTTTTGACATTAAATATAGCAAAGCTCATAGTAAGCACACTTCTTACATACTTTCATTTCTTTTAAAACAGGAACTTTTTTACTTGCAACAATCTCTCTAATCTCTTTTATACTCTGCTCAATATTTTCTATATCTTCTTCTAATAACACAATTTCCTCTTGGTATTTTATAGACGGAATTTTTAATATTCCAATTGGATTTTCCACTCCACTTTTCCACAAATGATATAAATAATATTTTATTTGTGCAATACTCATACTTTTTTCAGCTTTGCTTTTCTTAATTTCATATACAATTCCATCTTTTAAATAATCAATATTCACGCAATCATTTATTAATATATGCTTTTCTTCTTTTTTATAACTATTCTCATCTAACAATTTTCCAATTTGCACTTCCTCACTATTTTGTTCCATTCCAATTCCATGGCTATAAAACCATAACTTTCTAGCACATAAGTAATAATAAGCAAACATAAGACCCGTTATTTTTTTCTCATCCACAAAATCTGTCTTCAAATTTTTCCTCTCCTTCTATAAACCCTAATTCTGAACTATAAGATCCAGGCAACCGATACAAATCTGTACCAGAAATCATTGTAAATAAATTCTTATTTTTATAACTATACCGAATAGAAAGTGTATATTTTAATAACTCTTTTTTGGCTAATAATCTTTGTTCAAAAGTACTTTTTAGATTATTAATTATCGCAATAGATTGATTAATTTCTGTATCAAACTGTTCTAATATAACATCTGGTATTATACTCACATTCGTCATTTCACGAAACAAATTTTGAACTTCTTTACCCTTATATTTCATAGGATAAATACTCTTCATACTAGCAATTTTATTCACAATTTCACTATAATACTTTGTTTTCATAATTTCAGGTTCCTTATAGACTTCATTCAAATAGTGAAGCTTATCTTGTTCTGACAACAATTTTCCTTGATATGAAGCTAATTTTTCTACTGATCTTCCATAAATATCGAGATCATATATATAAGAATTTCCCGTTTCATAAATATAAATATTAGGCTCTGTCTTATCATATTCCCTTTTTCGATAACACCTACCAAAACGTTGCAATAAACTATCAGCTGAGCACATCTCTGTATGAAGCTCATCAAAATCAATATCCAGACTTGCTTCTACAATTGGAGAAGTTACCCATATTCCATATTCTTGAAATTCTAGTACTTGTTTTTCTAACAAATCACGATCCTTTTTAATAAAATGAGAATGTAATAAACCTTTGACTACTTCCCTATTTAATTCTTTTAATTGTTGATACGTTTGAATTGCTTTAGAAATACTATTACAAATTACTAATACTTTTTTCTTTTCTGCACTCTTTATTATCTTTTCATAATCAAAATCTGATTCTTGATAACAAATTCGATGTCTTAGCATATCATTTTCAGATACACAGTTTTCAATGATATAATGATTATCTCCTACTATTCTTCTCAATAAACTAGCAAATAAATCTGGAAAAGTAGCCGTAATAATCATAAATTTTCCGCCTGCTTTTACTATCATAGATAAGCCAACCAATAGACAAGCTAAAATTGTACTAGAGTACATTTGTATTTCATCAATCACAACTTTAGAATAAGATAATGTAGCTAAAAATTGTTCTTGCCCTAAACTCTTAAATGGAAACTTAAAAATCTGATCTACTGTGCAAACGGTAAGTGGATAAGATAGTCGCTTCATTCTTTGATAATCTTGATAAATCAAAGGAATTGTTTCTTCTTGATTTTCTTCATCAATTAAAATATCCAAAGCATCTGAATGTAATAAGCACACTTTAGAATAATGATAACCATTTTCTTCTTTAATCCTATGATAAATAGCAGTACTTGCAACTTTTAATGGCAATGTATAAAACCCTTTTTCCTTTCCTATCCAAAGTAGAGCTGCTTCCGTTTTTCCGCTCCCAGTTGGAGCAATTAAAACAATATTGTCGTTTTGATGAGTAAGAGAAAATTCTTGTGATTTTTTTAATTTAGGGTAATGGGATGCAATAATATCCGCTATTGAAATTCCATTTTCTAATGGGTTTTCTTCAATAGTATCATCACCTGCACTTGCAGCATAATCACACCGATTAAGCATTCCTTTCATTTTAGAATATAAAATCCATGTTTCCATGTCAATCGTTTTTGGACTATAATCAGGATATTGAAATAACAAATCGGAGGGAGAAAAATCATTTGTGATTTCTTTTTGTAAAAATCGCTCGCCATTTTCTTTCACATAATTTTTAAAGTCTTCCTCAAATTGACTGTACTTTTCCCCAAAATATAAATTTTCTCTTGCATGATGATAAAAGATTGCTGTTACTAAAGCAGAATAATATTTTTTTCCCTCTTCTCCATACTGTTCTATCAAGTCTTTTTTACTAATAAAACAAGGACTAAAAAAACCATGTTGTAACCATTTAGAGGGTTTCTTTCCTGTATTCATATATTCTTGAAATAAGGAATTTACTTTTCCATAATCATGATACATACAGGCTTTCATAATTAAATCTTGTTCTGTTGCATTAAATTTATTAGGGTACAATGTTAAAAAAATTTTAAAATTTTCTACGACTTCTTTTGTATGCTGTTCTAAAGATATTTTAGGATTTGATTTCGCATAAATTTGTTCCATATCAATTTCTCCATTCTATTGGGTAAAAAGAAAAGCCTTTCGATAAGGCTAAACCAATACTACCAAATCATTTTCTTCATCTACTATCGCACAATCTAATTTTTGTGTAATCGGTACTAATTTAGATAAAATCGTTTTTTTAAATCGTCGTAAGCCTGTCTTTGAATCAATATAAAATTCTTTCATTAAAGGATAGACGGTTCCAGCATAATCGTTTGTTTCCTCAACTGGAATATAGATATCATGTTTTCCATGCACATTAGTTGCTTCTTTGCAATTTTGAATTTCTACTTTTATAATATCTAACAAATCTTCATGACGTCCTAAGGAAAGATACATACTTGGTTTTTTTAAACTTTCATAAATCGTCATCAATTCTTCTTCTCGTTCTGGTTTGATATGAATAATGAGTTCCATTTCTGTTAAAAGTTCCGTATATCCAATTCCACGAGTAATTCCATATCGATTGTTTTCTTCATCCTTAACCCAAAGGTTGTGACGATCAGATTCGTATTTTTTTCCTACAGAAAAAGTATATTTTGTATACATATCTGAAACTTGTCCTTGCCTTGTTCCTTGAATGCTTACTTGCATTGGGTGGTATTCTGTAAAAGAACAAGCTTTATGAATCATTCCAATTACAGTAGAATAAGGGGGTAATGGATATGATTCTTTTATTTTGAAACTTGTTGGCTTTCGATAGTTAACAAGCGTTTGTCTACAAACAAGTTTAATTACTTGCACTATAATACTCCTCTACTTCTTGTTCTAAAAGTTCAAATACTTGATGAATTGTTTTGGTATTTAATTTTTCTTCAATTTCTTTACTATTGCCAAAAATTCCATTTAGAAGTCCAATATGGGTATTCTTTTTAATTTCATCAACTGATAGTAATTCTTCAATAATCGCTACATCCAACTGATTATTTTTCACAGCTAATCGATGTTCAAAATAAGGATTTTTTCTCTCATAAAGTCCTCCAATGATAAATAGGGGTGCTAAATTTTCTCTTCTTCCTCTAATATCGCGGTATAAAAATTCAACTGTTTTCAAAAAGTCATTTATTCTTTTTACTTTTTCTTCATTTGAAATTTCTATATTTCCATCGATTCCGATTTTATCTAAGTCAATGGTAATTGTATATCCATAATAAGAATGATGAATTTCACTTTGTGCTATCGCATTATTTAGTCCTTCTCTGCTAGCAAGTCCCATATTAGTTAAATAATCCATATCTCCCTCAAATGATTCTAATGATATTGCATTACTAAGTCTTACTACAGCACTTCTAGTTTGTGCTCCACCTTTACTATCATCCTTTTTAGAAGTTGTTTTCATATATCCAAATAAATCAATTTCTGGATAATCTTTTATGGTTGCTGTTGGAGCAAATTGTACTACTTTCGCATCTCCACTTCCCTGAGCTTCTACTGGAGTATTATTCCATTTTAGTTGTTCTATCATATTGTATCTTAAAGCTTGTCTTGAGATATAAGTATATTCTTTGAAATCCCCTCTTGTCATCTTTTTTAATACAGCTAAATTACGATACCCCTCTCCATAATTGGCACTTTCTGCTTTAAATATAATAGAAAGTGTTAAACCATCTCTTTTATTCATTTATTGTTCTCCTCCTTTTTCTATTTGATTGTTCACTTGTTCCATTTTATCTGTTTCTTCTTGATTGTTCTTTCCCTCATAATATCCTCCTCGAAATCCTAATACAAACGCATATCCAAATCTTTTAAATTCGTCCATATTTTTTAAGGTATTAATTAAGTCGGTTGGAACTTTCCTTTTTAATCCATTCGAAAGGCGAATGATAATATCTAAAAATTGATAACAATCTTGACTTTTTAAAGCATTTAACATTTTGTAAGAAATTCCAATTGTGGCATCATCTTTTCCATTGATTTCCATTGCTTTTCTATATTCGTTTCCCTCTTTGGTAATAAAGTAGTATTTTTTTTCTTCTACCATATTTCTTCTCCTTTCTTCTATTTGATAAATTAGTCTACAGGAATGAATGACGTACTCATTTCCCGTATTTAGACTAAACAATAATAATTCATTTAGTAATCGATATAATTCTTGATTATATAATAAATGAATTAGGACTTCTTCATAAATATTTCGGTACCCCTCTACGTCTTTTATATAATCATGTTGGGCTAATTGTTCTAATTCTTTTCTACAATCAAAAAGTAAATTTAATATTTGTTGATTGATAATATCAAAACGATATCTACTTTCTAGTCCTTGCCTTGTAATTACTTGAATGTTGCTAATGCGTTTTAAGTTTTCATTATTTAAACTTTGCAATACTTGATTATAAAGATAAAAGGAATTCTGATTCTCTTGTTTGTTGATTATTTTCTGACTGTTGACTTGTCTTAATAATTCTAATGACTGATTAGAGTTAATAAATAAAAAGTTATTTCCTATTTTTGTAAATCCTAAAGGAATTAATGTATATAAAAATAAACATTTTGGACAGAAATAACAGTTTGGGATAAAATTCCAATAGTTAGAGTTTTTACGTGCAAAGTCTTCTGAAAAATCATTCACAAATGAGGAGGAACAACCCATGGCTCCAGATATTTCATCTCCACATTCGACACAAATTTTTCCTTTTTTGGGTTCCATTACCAAATATTGTTTCAATATCTCTTCTATTTCCTTTTTATGAACTTCTTTCATATCTTTTTTGGCATTATTACGATTTAAAAAGCTTTTTCCCTCCCAAAAGTTATTAATCACAAAATAGGCAATATCTTTCATAAAGAATGTTTCTTTTACAAGGCCATAATTTAATATTTGATCAATTTGGGTTAAACTTTGCTCGATTTCTTCTGCTTTGGTTAAAGTAAGTAATCTTGCCATTTCCTCATATAAATTGAAAGGAAGTTCTATATTTTCTTTTATTGACTCATATCCTGTTTTGTATCGGTTGCTTTCTAAATCTTTTTTAAATGCTTTTAATTGTTTTAAAAAATCTTTACTTTCTTTATCTGGTTCTGATATTAAAAATTTTGATTGGTTTAAAATTCGATGATAAGGGCATTCTTCTTGGTATTCTTCTATTAAAGTATCAAAATAAGCTTGTGTCAAATCCGTTTCTAATAGAAATTTTGTTTCTACTTCAAGATAAGTATCTCCGATTTTATAATGTTCTTCCCATGGATCTATTTTATGTAAAAGTTTTAATAATCCAATAATACCAGCATTTCCTAGAAAATCATTTAACCTGAATGTTGTCCATTCTTTCATTGTTTGCCTCCTTTCTATTTTATAATTTTGAAGTTTCCAAATCCACTAGAACGATGACTTCCGATTCCCGCTTTCCATAGAAAATCTAACAATTCTTGATTTCCTTTTAATTGAAATAATCCTAGTGATGCATTCATAGCATGACGGTATAATTTCACAACTGTTTTTTTATTTTTTAATGGTACAATATCAAAATCATCTGTGATAATGGAATACCCCAATTTTTCAATTGCATTTTGAATATTCATTTTCAATATTTCTTTAAATTGTTCATCCTTATAAGTAAGATAACTATCTTTGTTAGTTTCTTTATCATGATTTCTTACAATTAATGGAGATGTCATTTGAATAATAATATTAGTTTCTGCTAATGGTTGTAAATGTTCTTTATATACTCTATTCAATCGCATTTCATTATGATTAAGCGGAAAAGCAGTTTTTTTTGCTTCAAATTCTTGAAACGCATTTGCTAACAATAAAACATTTTGAACATCATAATCCAAAATATGAACACTTATTTTATTCGTTCTTAAAATAATGGTTTCACTTGTAAATTGGGGTGAATCAAAATAAACAGAAAATGTGAATGTTTTTGCTTCTGTATTTCCTTGATATAATTTCTGATACAACGCTTCATTAGATAATTCCAATGCTTTTTTGAAAAAACTAACAATAAAACTATGGTACTCAATTGGAATAATATTATTTTTTAATGTAAATTCTAAATCAATTTTCATATACTACGTTTCATTTTTATTTTTTTATGAATGAGATGTTTCAAAATAAAAATAATTTCCTTTCTACTACACAAATTTCTCATACAAGAAGTATATAGTTCCTTCTTACGAACTCATCATACTACCATTTTTTGTAAATGTCAACACATTTTTGATACTTGAATAAAATTAATAATTATGGATAAATAATAAGATTTATAATTAAGGGCAAAAAAAAATTCCAAAATGGAAGATTACTATATTAAAATAAAATTAATAATTAATTTAAATTACAGTATGTTAGATTACAAACTGGTATATGGAAATTTCATCAAATGAATACTACAACATTTAAATTACAATCTGTTAGATTTATATGCCCATGCAGTCATGATTATGGTCCACATCATTTTATTTAAATTACAATATGTAAAAAGATTCCTCTCGTTACATCTTTATTCTATCATTTTTTTACAATTTGGGCAACTGGTAAATTTTAGAAAAGGAAGTACAAATAGAGTCATTACTGCACTTCCTTTTCCATACATCTTTCTATAAAATCAATCAATCTTTCTTTATTATTTTCCTGATAAGCAGAATAATTATGCGAAAGCAAAAGTTCTTTTATCTCAAGTAATTCTAACGAGATTACTTTTGCTAGTTTCTGTAATCTAGCACTACTAATCTTTTTCTTCGAAATACAATTTTGATAATCTATTTCATCATAACAAATCAGCTTTAAAGTAGGATATTTTTCTTTTAACTTTTGGGCAATCAATAATCCCTCTGGGTCAAAATCCCCATTATAGTATAACTGATTTCCTGTTTTTATTAATTCATCTAATAACAAATAAACACTCGTATTGGGAAATCCACCAGATATAATCACACTTACCCTTAGATTTTTCGCAAGTATTTCCGTTAATATTGATGGATTCTCAAAAATAAATACTTTTTTATCCTTGGTATCAAAATACTTGGTATTCATAATATTTTGTATATTCAAAATCAAAGTTTCGTTCTGTTTAGAGAATTCATTCATATATTCTTTATCAGATAATAACTGATATGTAATAACATAATTGGATAACGTATCAATTTCAATGTGATACTTCGATAACAAACTGATTTTTTCAGCTCGTGATTTTGGATATTCCACCTTGACAATATCAGATAAAGCATAGAAGAATAAAACACTATGGGCATGATCCAAATCCAAATAATGGGGATCTTTTGTATAAGCAGAGGCATAAATAGGAAGTAACGTCATTTCATCAGGCAAATGATTGATTAGTTCTATGATATAAAATAATTCCTTTTTCAAAGCTTGTTTATTTTTATGATATCGCTTCTCAATTACAATATAAGGACTCTTTTTACTACTAACCACATCCGATAACCAGCTACATCCTAAAGAATCATCTATGATTAATGCCTTAAAAAATTTTTCTTTTTCTTCCTCGTATAAATCCTTTTGTTCCTTTTTCGTAACCAAAGAAACATTCAAATATTCTTCCACTAATATGGCAATATCAAAATCCTCATACCTAGAATTTTCCATTACTTTTAAAAACTTTTTAATGGGAACGGTAATATTTTCTCCCTCTAGATATGTTTGTCCAAAAAATCTAGAAAATGCACTTGCTTCCTCAGAAGACAAACAGAAAAGCTTAACCGTTCCAGAGAACTTAGAAAAAGACTGATATTTTTCATAAAGAGCCTTGATAAAACGAGCAAACCCAGGTCTATCCTTAAAATACTTAGTAAACTCATGCATGTTCTAATTCCTTATTATACTCTTTTCGGTCTTGAATAATCTCTTTATACTTTCCGTTCCACCGATACCGTTCTACCGTAACCACAGGCGAATTTTGAGGACGAATCAACTCACAAATCGAAAGCTCATCAATCGTATCATAATCTCCCCATAACACTTGTGAATTAATAATAAAATCAATATCCAAATATTTTAAAATACCAAACATCTCTCTTATATTTTCCTCATCGACTCCAGCAAAAGCTTCATCTAAAGCAATAATACGAAGTGCATTTTCCCTAGCCAAATTAAATTTCGCATAACAACTTGCAAAAAGAGGAATATACATACTTTTGGCCCTTTCTCCTCCACTAAACTTAGAAAACACCTTATCCGTTAACTCTTTCATATTCTGTCCTTTTCTCTGATATAACAACTGAAATGTAAACCAACTTCGGTAATCAAGTACTTCTTCAATAATCTTATAAAAAGAAATATAAGAATCTTGATATAACTCTTCTGCTTTTTTTATTTTACTTCTAAAATGATTGGTTAGTTTTTCCGTATCACTATCTTTTAACATCTTAGGATCCATCTTTAAAATACGAACCAATTCTCGTGTATCGATTTCTCCTTCTTGTTCTGCCGAAATACTCTTCCACACAAGCTTAAAACTAAGAGCACTATCTTGTTGCATTTCAGACATAATCGTATTGATCTTCGTAACCCATTCATTCGAAGATTCAATTCTTTTTCTAATTTTTTCTCCAACTGTATTTAATAAAATATCTTCAAACAAATGCCTATCTTGCTTGCTAATCAATATTTTATTTTCCTCAATATCACTTTCTAACTTCTTAGATAACGCAATGACATTCATTTTAATTCCTTGATACATCGAAGTGACATCAGCACGAATACCACTTTCATATAATTTTTTCTCATCTTCTAGAGTTGTACTATAATCTGCAAACAAAGTAACATTACGAAGTGAATAATCATTAAGCTCTAAACTATAATGATTATAAGAAGAATAGAAATTATTCAAAGCATCATTCAGCGTTGTTTCTTTCTTATTACTTCCCTCTTTCACAATCATTTTAACCGTTTTATCAAGGTCGGCAATCTCTTCTTCATAGACATAACCTAGTTGATATTCCCTTAAAAAAATCTCTTTTAAAATAGAAAGTTCTTTACCCAGACTAGATAATTCATGAGTCAAATTCTGCCTATCCATTTCTTTATATCCAATATCAGATTTTAAAGTAGAAAGTTCTCCAATCAAATGTTCTTTTTCTTTGGTAAGTTGACTCAAATTCTCTTCAATCTGTAATAATTTTTCCTTTTGATCTTTATATTCTTTCGTTTCTAGTAATTCATGAATCGAATTTCTAGCTGCTATATTGACATTCAAATCTTTCTCTTTTTCCGTTTTTTCTTCCATAAAGTAGTCAATCTGATCCATCGTACTTTGTAAACGGTCTTTAAAACTCCCCTTGATTTCTAATTTATTTAGATACATCGTATGCGTTGTATTTAACCTTTGCAATACTTCTTTCATCCCAATTACTACATTAGAAACTTCTTTATATGATACTAAATTAAGAGGAATATAAAGACCACGTTTTTGTTCATTCATTTTTTCTTTGATTCCTTTTAATTTCAAATCAATTTCATTTAATACTATATCTAGTTAATGTTGTCTTTTATAATTATAAGAAAGTTCTAACTGTAAATTTTTAATCTTATCTAAAACCATATGAATAGAATCATTAGCAGGAAAATGAGTTTCTCTTTTGATTTGTTCTATTTTATCATGGCTATCATGAATGAATGTATCAAGGCTCGTAATTTCTTTTGATAACTGTTCTATTTTTTCTTCTAATTCTTTTAATTTTTGATTCTTAAGCTGGATACGTTTCATATATCCAATGTAGTTTTGAATGTATTTGGGGTCAGCTATAGAGTTTAAAACATCTACTTTGGAAATTCCATTTTCCCCAATCGATAATAACTCATTTTTATCGACACTAATCGATTCTAAAATTTCTTTTACATATTCTTCTTTTACCGAAGTATTCTTACCTAGTTTAATATTGAAATATTTGAGTAAATTGTTTTGTTTTTTAACCCCTTTGGTAAGATATAATATTTGAACATTTAAACTAGATAATTTAGATAAGTCTTTTTCTGCTATAATTTTCGCATTCAATAAGTTTAAATCTAATAAGGAAGATTCTATGTTGTTTTTCACTTTTTCACTAATGTCTTCTTTAAACTCAATACATTTATAAAGAGGAATGTTTTCAATTTGCTGTTCTTTTAAAATAGAATCGGTTTCTTCGTTTAAAGCAGGAAGTTCTAAATCTTCTGCTTCTTTTAAAGTTTGATATTCTAATTCTATTGTTTCTTTTTCTTCTAGTTTGTTGGCTCTTTTATTTTCCAATTTCAAAATATGATTATGAATGTCATAAATCATGGTTCTAGCATAATCAGAATATAGATTTTTGGCTTCTTCATAGTGCTTGTCTGAATAGTCATTCATAAGAGAAAAGATTTGCTTTTTGGTTTCCTCATCTAATTTTAAGTATTGGTTGTTATTTAACTGGTTCACAAAGTCTTCTTCAAATTTCATGATACTTTCTTTGAAAGCTTTTTCTTGATTTGCCATATCACGTTCTAGTTCTTGATAAGCATTGGTTAATTTTTCAAATTCTACACGGATGCTTTCGCTTTCTAATAGGATTTTTTCTTCGTTTTCTAACAGTAATATCATCCCATTTACCTTTTCACCATATCGTTTTAAAGACATCAAAATACTTTCAAACGAAGATTGTTCATTAAGATTTTCAGAAAGTTCATCTAGGAAAAATACGACTTCATCAAAATAACTATCTTCCGACATACTCTTTAAATCAATGCTCGTTTCTTCAATTTCTTTTTGTAATTTATAAATTTCGTTTTCTAATTTGTTTACTTTGTTGTTCATATCAATTTGTTCTTCTTTTTTCACTTCGATACTAGCTGATAATTCTTTTATTTTTTCCTGTAGCGTTTCAATTAGTTCATTGATTTTACCAAGTGATTCTATTTTTTGCTTCAAGTCTTGATTGTCTAATTGTTTTTTATTTTCCAAATTGATTGCAATTTCTTCTAGGACTTGATGTTGTCTATTTTCTTTTGTGGAAAGGTTTTCTTTTAATGTTTGAAGTTCTTTTTCTAACGTATCTAATTTGGTTTTAAATTCTTTATAATTCGTGTTTGCTTTTTGATAATTTCTTGCTTTGGTAAGTAAAATGGTTTCATTATAGTTTTTATATACTTTTAGAAAATCTTTTAAGGATTTGAAGTTTTTTTCTAAAGTTTCCACTTGCTCTTTGGTTTTATTCATTTGTTCAATGGCTTCGGAAAGTGGTCTTAAATCTTCTTCTGTTAATGGTTGTAATACTGTATTTAAAACATGAATGAGATTGGTAGGTTTGTAGTCTTTGGATAGTTTGTTACTGCGTAATTGCAATAATAGTTTGATAAATTCATCATACGTATCTAGGTTAGGAAAACCAAATAGAAGTCTATTTACCATGGCTTTATAGTCTTTGGTTGTATCTGTAAATTCATTGATGTTTCCAAGTCGAGATTTTAATTCATTTTTCGAAAGGGGAATTTTATTCGTAACATCTTTGTATAAAAAGAAATCTTTTCCAATTCGTTTTCCGTCTTTAAGAGCAAATCCCCATGATTCTGTTGGTTTCCCTTTTCTTCCTCTAAATCCAAGTCCAATGGTTATGTACTTATTTTCTTCTTCAAAATAAGTTTCCATGTAAAGATATGCTGTTGATTCTTCTTTTTGAATGGAATCTGCATCCCCAATAATATAGTCTTCTATTTTCCGTTCTTTCGAACCGAATGGATCTAATCGATCTGGACTTTTATTTCCATCTAGTATTAAAGGAATAAAGGATTGCATGGTTACAGATTTACCACTTCCATTGGTCCCTCTTAAAATGAGTTTTCCACCATAAAAATCATATTCTTCCTCGTCATATAGCCAAAAGTTTAAAAGTCCTATTTTGGTAATTCTACATCTCTTCATCTTCTTCGCCTCCAAATAAATCTAATTGTTGCTCGGTTTCTTTGGGAATATAGCCTATCATTTTTGATACCATTGGATAAATAACTATGTTTTGATTTTCTTCTCTGATAAAGTCATATTCTTTCATATAGTCTAATACTTCATTTACAAATTTTTCTTGTATCATATCACGGTAATTTTTACTAAAGTAAGCGATATATTCTTTTCTGGTATTTTTAATCACTCTTTGCATTTGCTCTTTTGGTACTATAATGGTTTCATCTTCATTTAATGTCCATTCCTTTTTTGATATTTTATCCATAATGTTTTTATTCACTAATAAGACAATATCGGATATTGCTTTGTTGTTTGGAAAGTCAAATTTTTCTTTGCTTTCGTCTTCAAATAACACCACGGCCATGTTTTTGGTAAGTTCTAATTCTCCTTTGGTGTATTTGGATAGTTCGGCACTAATGTTACCACGGAATCGTTTTAAATAATCCATTTCAAATTCATTTAGATCTTCTTTATAAGCAGACATGGAATATAATAGATGTCGGTATACACGGTATCTTCTAACATCCCCAATGTTTTCGTTTTGGTCATTAAATTCATCATACACAAAATCGTTTAATGCCTGATATTCTAATATGTTATTTTTAAATTCTCTTACAAAAAAGTTTGCAAGTCCTGTTGTTTCATAAAGGGCTTCAGCCTTGGCATCTTCTGTAAATAAACGGTCTTCTTCCACGACCCGAATAATATTTAATTCTTTTAGATAATCCATAACCGTTACAAAACATTTACGATGGTGCATAATATTCCAATTGGGAATGGTATTTAGTTCTAATGATGTTGCTGTATTGATAATAAAGTCACTTAGATTAGATAAGATGAATTGCTCTAGTTTTGGTTTGTCTTCTAAGAAGAGTAAGATAATGAGTAGCATGGTATATTCTAGTTTATCCTTAAAACGATCGATTCCCATGTAAGGTTTAGGGACTGCTGGTATTTTTTCTAGTTTGATGAATCGATCATTTACAATAAGTCTACTTCCTAATTTGTCACGAATAAAATCTTTATAATAGTCTAAGTTGTTTTTGATTTGAAAGTAGTCTTTTGGTGTTACTTCCTTGATACACCAATAGTTATTTAATAAGTACTCTAATTCTTTTGTATCCATTTATATTTCTCCTGTAAATTCTATTTCCACACTATTCATAGTAAAAATACCGTCTTCTGAGGTGATTGTGCAAGTGCCGTCTTTTTTGATTGTATGATAGTTTAGACCAAACTCGGTTTCTTTATGGTTTGATGAAGATAGTAGTTTTTGAATGTATCGACGTTCTATTTTAGATAGTTTTATTTCATCTTTTAATGTTATTTTTTTATTATGAATGAGTCGCTTTAGGATTTGTTTATTTTGTTCTTGTTCTTCTCTATAGGCCTCTAGTAGTCTTTTTTTCTCCGCTGTTTTATCGACGATTGGTTGAATGACTGTTTTTGCTTTTTTCATTTTTGTTCGTGATGATAGTAATATTTCTATGGGAGGAATATCATAAGTGTTTACAATGACATCTGTATTCAAGTTAGAGTTTCCTAAAAAGTGTCTAGTGGTGGCAATCCCAAAAACAACAGAAGCATATTGATGGCACTTGTCTATGCTTTCTAACCCATCAAAGAGCTTACATAAGTATTTGTATTCTTCTTTCCGATTCGTCATGTTACCTCGAAGTTCTACTAATGAGTTTGCATATTTTGTAATTTTTACAATGATATTATCAGTTGTACTCATCAATTTTTCTCCCTCGCTTATGGAAGATTTGGTTCCAACAAACCATTTAAATATACTTGTGATTTTTCCTTGGTTTACTTCTTTTAAGTGATCAAAGTCAAAGTTGTTATTTAAAATTGGGGTTTTTTTATAATAGCTATTTTGTTTGTTTAAAAACTCTTGGATTTGTATTTCTGTGATATTGGAAATACTATCACGAATATAGTAAATATTTTTTTGGTAACCTCTGATGAATTCTCTTAGGTATTTTATGATTTCATTTTTAAATTGTAAAAAAAGGACACTTTGTAATAGTTCTTCGGATTTTGGTTCGTTGAATTTTTTTAGGAAATCTTGATAATTTTGGTTTAGTTTGGTGAAGTCCTCGTTTAAATCGGTCCATAGGTCATTGGTTTCTTCTTCGGTTAGGTTGTCTGCGTTTTCTAATTTGGATATTGAAATTCTAAGTCGGTCAAATAGTTTGGGTTCTAGTGAAGATGTTTTGATTTCCATATCTTCTAGTACGATAGTAAGTCGTTCTATTTCTGTTGCGTATTCTGTTAGTTGGTATCTGAATTTTTTATTTTTAAATTCTTCTATGGAACTTGCATTTTTAGTATCTTGCATTTTTGATAAACTCATCCATTCGGTGAGTGTTTCTAAATCTCTTTCGCATTCTTCTATGGTATAGTTTAAAAAGATATCATTATCTTTTAGTTCATTATAAACGTCTTCTTTATATAACCAATATTCTAGCTTTTCATAGTGTTGATAAAAACATCTCATGATAGGGCGATATCGATAAGAGTTTTCTGTACTTAGATATTTGGTTTCTGATATTTGTTTCGTTAATTTTTCACATACTTCCATTTTTTTCCTCTTTCATTGGTACTATGATACCACAGTTATCATCATTTGGGAATTGTTTTTCTATTTTCTATTGAAAAAAACAATCCATTGATTGCCTATTTTACCACCTCTAATAGTTCAATTTGACTAAGTTTTATGATATTATTATCCATATTTTGAATATCATATTTATAAAAATCTCTATGATTTTTTTACTTTCTATTTAAAGGTGTTCTAATCATGTGACCTAGCAATTTTTCCATGGGTACTTCTAATATGCTCATTTCATTATAACCTGGAGTTAAAAAAGATCCAGTTTCATAATCGGCTAAATATTCTTTTGGTAGATTATTTTTATATTGAAGCCAGTCATTTGATCTTAGCCATTCGTTTTTTTACTCTTTTGAAATATCACATATATATTTAATATCAATATCAGCCAGTGAAATACAAAATTTAGGTATGGGAACATAGTAACCTGGAATTACTGCTTCATACCAGCCATATCCATAATACTTTTTTTAATAATTCAAAAGGAATATCACATCCTATAAAGTTATCCTTGAATCGACTTTTTCTGTATTCACTATAATGATACACACTTTCTACAAATAAGAAAAAATGAATAGATTCTCCTTTTTCTTTATTATAAGTAAAAGTATTCGTACCTCTTCCAAATTTTTTCAAACATTTTAAACCTTTTTTATGAGATTCAAGTTCTTCATCACCACAACCTTTATATATTCCCATACAATAGTCCTCCTAAATATTTTTATTAAAGAAACTTAAATTCTTTTGAAAAAAATGTGTAAAATTTCTTGTTTTTCATTTTCATTTTAACATTTATATCTAATTCAAATATAACATAAAAATTTCTATGTACAATTTTAATATATATTTTATTTTTTCTATAAAGAAAAAGTTCATAATATTAATTATGAACCTTTATCCCAAGTTTAAGCACAAGGATGTGCGTAAATTTCAATATGGGGCGAATATAGGGAATTATTCAAAATTTTTCTTAAAATCGTAGGAAGAGGTTAAAAATGGAAAATTTTGATACTATATCAGAATTACAATATGACAAATTAAAAAATTTATTCAAACTCAGACTGGAAGAACTTGAAATAATTAATAATGTGATAAATGGTGAATATGCAACAAAAAGAAAAAATAAATTTAAGTAAATTACTCTTAAATAATCAACACGTGAATAATTATACGAAATTATTAATAAATCTATCAAGATTAAATTATTATGAAGATTATTATATTCCAAATAAGAAATTAATGAATATGCTAGGAATTAAAAAAAATAGAGTGATAGAATTATTAAAAAAATTAGAAGAAGATCGTATAATTGCAATATTTTATAAAAAAAGAAAAAGATATTTCACATTATTAAATTTTAGTGAAAAAGAAACTCAAGAGTATGAAGATATGAAAGAAGAAAAACAAAAAAATACTGAAATATTCGACTATAATTGGTTAGAAGATTCAGAATATGAAAGGAATGATAAAAATGAATATAGAAAATAAAAATCACATTGATAAATTCATAAGTGAAATATTTACAATAAGTACAGCTAAAGAAAATTTGAAAGTTGTAAAAGAAGCAATTGCTATTTGTGAAAAGCATGGTGAAGAAGTTTATCGAAACATTTATTCACGTTCCAGTTACTCACTCGAAGAACTGAAATATTTTAGAAAGTTATTAAATAGAAAAATAAAAGATTTGAAAGAAAAAGAAATATAGATTTTCTTTTTTTATTTTTGATGTCTTAAATGGTTACAATTTTGTAACCTAAGTGGTAACATTTTTGTAACCTTAAATGGTTACAATTTTGTAACCTAGGTGGTAACATTTTTGTAACCCTA
>CAYYCR010000002.1:0-30927 GCA_964470385.1 uncultured Muribaculaceae bacterium
AGTATCTTGTTTTTTGATATTTTGTTTTTCTAGATTTTTAATTTTTTGTTCTTGCAAAAGAAAAATCATATTTCAAAAATCTCTGAATTATTGTAAGATTTCAAACTCTGTTACAGTTTACGGTTGGTATAAAAATTTATAGAATAATTATATTTATATGAGTTACCAGTCGTAAACTACAACAGAGTTGTATTTTAGATAAAATGAAAGATACACTCAAGTTGCTGCACCTCAACAGGGACATGCAAAAAATCACATTTCTGCGATAAATTTATTACAGATTTTGAAAATCTGTAATGTGCATTTTTCTTTATAAAATAAGAGATAATTCGTTTACTACTACATTGGAATGTGGTATAATATATTTGGAATACAAGACTTTGCCCAGTGTATGCCGAACTTCCATTCTTATGGATAGAAGGGAGGCCCCACGATTATGAAAAAAAGAGTTTTTATTATAAAGATTCTAAATAACATTATTCTCATTTTGTTCCTTCTACTTTTATTAGTAGCTGAAATAAAAAAATAGCACCCTAATTCAGTGAATTAAGGTGTTTATGCTTTATGGCTAACACCCAACTTTGCTACAAGTCAAGTGTTCCACTTTTTATTTTATGAGGTTTTCCTCATCTATATACATTATACTAGATTTTTTTATTTTATGCAAGTTTTCGAGTTGGAAATTTTTTGTTTATTAAAATGCTAGTTTATTATAGATACCCCCTAGGCATTTTGCCAAATATAGCAAAATAACCTGTTGGAATTTTTTATATAATAAAAATCAGCCATATTTCAGACCGATAGTATATCAAAAGTTCGAATAGTCCGAACAGATTTCCTAATGGTGCCACAAGTAGGAATCGGACCTACGTTAAAGCCTTACCATGGCCTCGTAATACCATTATACTATTGTGGCAGATTACTTGATAATATTAATTATACCACAATTATAAACAAAAGAAAAGAATTGTTTTCCATTTTTGATGATGTTATACTAAAAAAGAGCCTAGGGAGTGTTCTCTAGGATTTTTTTGGAGGTATTATATGACAAAATATGTATTTGTAACAGGTGGAGTTGTATCTGGCCTAGGTAAAGGAATTACAGCTTCTTCCTTAGCCCTTTTATTAAAATCAAGAGGCTATAAAGTATTTATGCAAAAATTTGATCCTTACATGAATGTAGATCCTGGCACCATGTCCCCTCTTCAACATGGAGAGGTCTACGTAACTGCAGATGGTTCTGAGACTGATTTAGACCTTGGACACTATGAACGTTTCATTGATGAAGAACTAAACTATACATCTAATATTACCAATGGAAAAGTCTATGCTTCTGTGATTGAAAAAGAACGACATGGAGATTATCTAGGTGCTACAGTCCAAATTATTCCCCATATCACAAACGAAATCAAACATAAAGTATATGAAGCTGGAACGAGTAGTAAAGCAGATATCGTCATCACCGAAATTGGGGGAACCATTGGTGACTTAGAATCACAAACATTCATTGAATCTCTTAGACAAATTCAATACGAACTTGGAAAAACAAACACCTTTTTCGTTCACACTACCCTAATTCCCTACATCTATGGATCTGGAGAACTAAAAACAAAACCAACTCAAAAAAGTGTCATTGAACTAAGAAGTATGGGAATTAGTCCTGATGCCCTTGTAGCAAGAACTCCTTACCACTTAGAAAACGCCATCAAAGAAAAATTATCCCTTTTCTGTACCGTTTTAGTATCCAATGTCATAGAAGCAATTGATGTTACAAACATCTACCAAATTCCCTTAAACTTCTATGACCAAAAAATCGATGAAATTATCTTAAGACAATTTGAACTTCCAATCAAAAAAGCAGACTTAAAAAATTGGCAAAATCTCGTTTCTACTGTTGACAACTTGGAAAAAGAAATTGAAATCGCCCTAGTTGGAAAATATGTCGAATTACACGATGCTTACCTTTCAGTTGCAGAAGCATTAAAACATGCTGGCTACCATTACAAAACTAATATCAAAATAAATTGGATTGATTCCGAAAAATTAGAAGATAAAGATACCAATCTAAAAGAAATATTTGATAGTAGCAAAGGAATTATCGTTCCTGGAGGATTTGGATATAGAGGTATTGAGGGAAAAATCAAGGCAATCACTTATGCGAGAGAAAATAATATTCCATTTTTAGGTATCTGTTTAGGAATGCAATTAGCAGTTATCGAATTTGCTAGAAATGTGTGCAATTTAAAAGAAGCATCCTCAACTGAATTTAAAGAAAATTGTTCTGTTCCAATCATCGATTTGATGAGCGACCAAAAATCGGTGGTCAATATGGGAGGAACCTTAAGACTTGGAAACTATCCTTGTCATATTTTAAAAAATACTCTTGCATACAAAGATTATCAAGTAGAAAATATTTTAGAAAGACATAGACATCGCTACGAATTTAACAATCAATATAAAGAAATACTAGAACAACATGGAATGGTATTTTCTGGAATTAATCAGACAAGCAACTTAGTAGAAATTATTGAAATTCCAACACATAAACATTTTATCGCTTGTCAATTTCATCCTGAATTTAAAAGTAGACCAACTAGACCACATCCATTATTTGATTCTTTCATTCGGGCCAGTATCAAAAACTAACAACATCAAACCGATGTTGTTTTTTACTTAAAAAGAGAACTAAATGTTCTCTTCCCTAATGGCATCTAAAATATTTTCATGTTTCATCTTTTTCGTTGCGTACATCATAGTAATAAATACAATAATAAATACTCCTAATATCGCAATTCCAACACTTTTCCATGGAATCATAATATCATGAAAATTCGTAACATCCATCATTACAAAATGAATCCATAAAATGACTAAAAGAGAGAATGGAAGTCCATATAATAGGGATTTCGCTCCAAAAAAGAAACTTTCAAAATAAAGAATTTTATTAAATCCACTCGGTGTTAACCCCATACTACGAAGCATAGCAAACTCTTTTCTTCTAAGAGCAATACTTGTATTAATCGTATTAAATACACTAGTAACTCCAATTAACGTAACAAGACTAATAAATCCATATAACAAAATTGCAATTACTAAATATAAATTCTTTGTTTGTTTCATATCTTTTGGATAATTCAAATAAAATATTTGATTTTTGTCAGTCAATCCGTCGATATATTCTGTAATATATTCATCGATTTTTTTATAATTAGGAACTTTTAAATAAACGGTAATATCATCTAAATAACTGTCATCCTCTACCGTAAATATTTGATTGAAAGTAGATTCTGAAATAATGATAACAGGTCTAGTATCCCCTAAGAAATCATGGTCAATGGCAAATGGAATTTTATCTGTAACATAAATATCGGTTAGCGTTCTATCACACATAAAGTCATCTTTTGAAAGCTCTTCTGATTGTTCCTCCACTTCCTCTGTTTCTGTTTCGTCCAACCTTTTAAAATTACATAAATTAAATTCATAATTTTGTTTTTCATTTTCTAAAAGTTTTCGATTATAGTTTTTTCTAGAATTATCTTCATAGATGGTATAACGAATTTTATTTAACAAGATTGGTTGTTCTTTGGTTAAGCCCAATTCTTTTAAGTAAGCTCTGTATGTTTCTTCATCTAAGGAAACCAAATACAGTTCTAAAAAGTTTTCTTCAAAAGCACCGATTTCTTTGTTAACTGTTGATGATATAATTTCTTTTCCATAAGATGTACTAAACTTTCTTCCATATTTTAATGTTTCGTATTGTTCTACTTTGTCATAATTTTTTAACTTTGATAAAAAGTCACTATAATCGATTGTTAATGGATTTTGTAATGTTAAACGGATATCATAGTCAGGGATACGAAGAGTACTCTCTGAAGTCTTTAACCCATATTCCACAAAGGTTGAAAAAGAGACAAATAATACAATACTAATAAACAAGGAAACAATCGTAATTCGATATTTTTTCTTATTTCTCTTTATATTTTTAAGGGCAATATCTCCCTCGATTCCAAATAAACGTTTTATCCAATTTCCTGTTTTAAGTTTTCGATTTTTTATTTTGATATCATCATTTAATCTGATTGCTTCAATTGGTGTAATTTTACTTGCTTGATAAGCAGGAATATAAGCTGATACCAATATGGTAATAATCATAAAAGCAATAGGAATGATTAAAAAGATAGGATATGCGGTTAAAACCAAATTCGTTCCAAATAAATCAGGAAGTAAATAATTTACAATCGCTAAAACGGTTCCAATACCAATAAAACTACTAATCACTCCTAATGGAATTCCGATTATTCCCACAATCAAGGCTTCAAAAAATACGGTGTGTCGCAATTGTTTTTTGGTTGCCCCAATACTTGAAAATAGTCCAAATTGTTTTTTCCGTTCCATCACTGAAATTGCAAAGGAATTATAAATGACAATGATACAACCAATGGATATGAGTGTTAAAACAATCATTAAAACATTAGATAAGGTCGACATAATATTATCGTATTTACTAGCACCATAAAGGGCTAATAAAGCCTCATTGTAAGTAATGGAATACTCTTCTTTGCCAATTTCATTTACGACCTTTGAAAGTCCTAGATTTTTAGCTAAAATCTCACTATCTTGGTAAGCTCTAGAAGGCTTTTTAAATGTCATATAAACATTTACACTAGCATCTTTTTGTGTGTTATCATAGAGTGTTAAAAAAGTGTAACCAACAGCATTCCAATCTTCAAAGACTGGACGTTCCATAATTCCAACAATGGTATATGTTTTTTCTTCTTTGACTTTTAGTTTTTCAAATTCTTCTCCAAAATAACTACTGTTTTCATATGTTTCCTCTTCTTCTCCATCAGAAGAAAAAATACGGCTTCCTAATTTTAAAGTCAAGGTATCACCAATATGATAGATCACTCCATTATCACTTTCTACTTGATTGGTGATTACAATTTCATTACTATTTTTGGGAAATCTTCCCTTTACTAATTTCATTTGGTCAAAATAGTTTTCTGAAACAGCATTAACGAAAAAATATTTTCGGTAAGATACTTTAATATCATCAGATTCGCTAAAGCCAATAGGCTGTTCATAAAAATAATGATTGACATGATGGTTATTGGCTAAAATTTCTAATTTACTGTAATTTAATCCAGCTATATACGCATGATAATCGCCTGCACTTTGTTTCAAAGTCCGAACTGCATTATCTTGCATGGTGGAAAATAAAAGTCCTATTCCTACCATTAAAGCAGTTGACAAAATAATTCCAATAATCGTTACAATTGTCCTTTTTTTATTCATTTTCAAATGCTTAACGGTTAGCTCATTTAGTATTTTCATGATTGCACCAACTCATCACTTATTATTTTTCCATCATCAATCGTAATAATCCTATTTGCATTCAGTGCTAGATTATAGTCATGGGTAATCATGATGATTGTCTGTTTATATTTTTTGTTCGATAATTTCAATAATTCGATGATTTCTTTCGAAGCTTTGCTATCTAGGTTTCCTGTTGGTTCATCGGCTAGTAATAAAGCTGGATGATTCATTAAGGCTCTTCCAATCGATACTCTTTGTTGTTGCCCTCCTGATAATTCATTTGGTAAATGTCCTACTCTACTAGCAAGCCCTAAGGTATCAATAAGTTCATCTAGATAATTTTGATCTACTTTTTTGTTATCTAATAAAATAGGTAGAGTCATATTTTCCGTTACATTTAAAATAGGAATTAAGTTATAAAATTGATAGATAAGGCCTACTTGTCGTCTTCTAAAAATCGCCAAATTGGTTTCGTTTAATTGATATACGTCTTCAGAATCGACAAATACTTTACCACTGGTTGGCCTATCAACGCCTCCTAAGATATGAAGTAGCGTTGATTTTCCACTTCCACTCGCACCTACGATTGCTACAAATTCTCCTTTTTCAACGGAAAAGCTAACATTGTCTAAGGCACGTACTAAAGTGTCTCCTTTTCCATATTGTTTACATAAGTTTTCTACTTTTAATATTTCCATATAATTTCTCCTTTTCTTATTTTTCACATGATTGGTGGCTAGAAGATAGTGTTAACATTTCTTCTTCTCTTTTTTCAAATATCATCGCACTTTCTAATAGTGCTATAAAGATGAAAACAAGAATGGTTGGAATAATCCAACAAACAATTTCTTTCATAGAGTTCCCCCCTTTTCATATACCATTCTATCTAATCAATATGACTTAGAAGTGACTGATATCATGACAGTTTTGTCACACTTTACTTGGTTTTTAATAAAAAAAGGAAAACTTTCTTTTAAATCATATTCTTATAGAATTTAATAAAAAAAGTAGTTCCTTCGTTTTCAATCGAGGTTGCATAAATTTCTCCCTTTTGTTTTTCCATTACTTTTTTGGCCATGTTTAATCCGACTCCAATTGACTCTTTGTTGCTACTTCCTGTATAAAAACGTTTAAATATATGAGGAAGTTCTTCTTTTTTTATTCCACATCCAGTATCATGAATAGAAACTTCTGTATAAAGAGGATTATCTTTTATGGCAATGGTTATTTTTCCTCCTTTGTTCGTATGTTCATAGGCATTTTTTAAAACATTGACAAAGACTTCTACTGTCCAATGAAAATCCATAAGGACTTCCACACTCTCTCCTATCGTTGTTACTTCGATATTTTTTAATTCCATTGGAATTTGAAGTGGTTCTAAAGCTTGTTCAATTACTTTCTTAATATCTGTTGGTTCTAATTTTAGTTGAATGCTCCCACTATCCAGTCTTGACATTTTTAAAAGAGAGGTTACTAGCCATTCGATTCGTTCTAATTGAGTTTTGTTTTTTTCTAAAAATTCTTCTTTTGTTTTTTCATCAATATCTCCTTTTCGAAGTAAGTCATTGATTACATACATACTAGTAAGTGGCGTTTTAATTTGGTGAGAAATATCAGAAAGTACTTGTTCTAGTTCTTTTTTATCTTGTAAGGAGCGATCTGTTTCTTCTTTTAATTTTATGGTTAATTTGTAAATATCATTTTTAAGAGTGCTTAAACTTCCCTCTTCGTAATTCTTCATATCTAGGGTATAATTGCCATTTAATACTTGGTCCATATAAATTCCTAGTTGTTTTAAGCTTTGATATTGTTGGTAGAAAAAAAGTAGATAGGAAACGGAGAGTATGATAAATAAAAAGGTCACCATAAAGATTGTCCACATCGAAAGTTCTAGTTCTAAGTTATGAAAGTGTTCTAAATAATCTAGTGTACCACTTTCATCTAATCCATATTTTTTTAATATCTTTTTGCCTTCTTCAAAATCTCCTTTTCCAGAGAGAATGGCGTCTATAACATCTTCTTCTAATTCGGGGTGAGTACTCAAAATAGCTGAAATCATATAGCCATTATTTTTAATAAATTCACGTTTGTATTTAGAATCCATCCATTTATGAAAAAATATTCCAACTAAGATAGAAAAAGAAAATAGCAATAATTCTACAAATATCAGTTTTTTAAAGCTTTTATTTTCTAACATGAGTCACCGACCTTATAGCCAATTCCACGAACGGTCTCAATAATTTTCGGTTCATTCGGATTATCTTCTATTTTTTCTCTGATTCTTTTAATGTAAACAGTTAGAGTATTATCGTTCACATAAGCTTCATTTACGTCCCATATATCAGCTAATATTTTTTCTCTAGAAAAGACGACATTTTGATTAAGGGCTAAAATAAGAAGAATTTTATATTCTAGTGCAGTTAACATGACGTCCACTCCGTTTTTAAAAACTTTGGCTTGTTTCATATCAATTTTGATATCTCTAATGGTAATTACAGAGTCATTTCCTTTGGCGTTTCTTCTTAATACATTTCTAATTCTAGAAATCAGTTCTCTTGCTTTGAATGGTTTTGTAATATAGTCATCGGCTCCCATATCAAGGCCTCTTACAATTGAAATTTCTAAATCATTTGCAGTTAAAAAGATAACTGGAATGTCTTTCTTTTGTTTGATTTTTTCAAATACGTAATAGCCATCTTCATCAGGTAAGTTGATATCTAACAAAATCAAATCAATTTTTTCTTCATTTACTTTATCGATTGCCTCTTTGGCTGTTTTCGCTTCGCTCGTTATAAATTCTTCGGCTTCCAAATAATATTTTAGTCCTACTCGTATTGTTTCTTCGTCTTCTACAATTAAAATCTTATACATGAAAATCACCTAATTTCATTATACTATATTTTAGGGATTTCAAAGTGAATAAATTGTCAGAAAAAAAAGCAATGTTTGCTTTTCTTAATCTCTATCTTGGGAGTATTTTAAAATAGTTCCTGTATTTGCATCAATTTCATATTCATATTCGATTCCGTTTTTATAAAATTCTATTTCATAAATCATCGTTCCATGTTCATAATCTAGTTTTATTTTTTTCATTGTAACATCTACCACTTTAGCATGAGTAAGAGCGATTTCAAAAGCTTTTTCTTCTCCAATTTGATTTGCATTTTCTATCTTTTTTCTTGGCTCTATTTCCTTTTTTATAATGTCTCCTGTTTCAGAATGAATTTCATATTCGTACTTATTTTCATTATCATAAAATTCTATTTCATAGATTAAAATACCGTTTTTGGTTTCTCTTTTTTCACTCGTAATTTCTATTTCTTCTTTTTTTACTTTGGCATCACTACATACAATTTCAAGGGCTTTTTCTAACGGAATGGTTTTTGATTCAGAATTGCTTACTCCCTTTACCTGTTCTTTTTCCCGTTTTAAAATGGTTCCATTTGTTGCTGATATTTCATACTCATATTCTGTATTCTCTATAATAAGTTTTATTTCATAAATTTTTTTCCGTCTTCTATTTCTTGCTTGGTTGTAAGATGTTTTACCGCAGATAATTTTACCCCAATATCTTTTAACACAATATTTTGAGCTTCTACTTCATCAATTTCTTTTTTGTTATAACTCATAATGACTACAATCAATAACAATATTCCGATTAATACAAGTATCAAGGCAAGTAGTTTTCGTTTTCCAATTTTCATTATTTCACATCCCACAATCATTGTATCATGAAAACTTAAAAATGAAAAATGGAATATGATGCTTCTTATTTGATTCCTATCGTAAAGTTATTTTTTAAGAATTTTAAAATTGATTGTCAAATTTATCATTTTTTTATATAATAAAAATAAAGTGAAGAAATAAAAAGGAGGCAATTCTTCATTAGCGCCTGAACTCTAACGAGTTGACGAGGATAACAGTGATCGAAAATTCGGCGGATACTGTTACGGTTTGTGTAGTCGATAGGATGATTTTAAAAAGCAAAATCGAGATTGTAACAAAGAATTATCCACACACATTTTTTAATTATGGAAAGAAGGATTTAATTATGTGTGGAATTATTGGATATATGGGAAAAAAGGAAAAAACCATATCCATTTTAATCGAGGGCTTAAAAGCTTTAGAATATAGAGGATACGATTCGGCTGGAATCGCTTATCAAAAAGATAATAAGATTCAAATCGTAAAAGCAGTTGGAAGATTAGAAAACTTAGAAAAACAAGTAAAACGTGAAGATACAACGATTGGAATTGGTCATACTAGATGGGCAACACATGGAAAGCCAAGTGTTTTAAATTCTCACCCACATCAAGTAGGTGATATTACTTTAGTTCATAATGGAATTATTGAAAACTATGAAAATCTAAAACAGTTTTTAATTGAAAAAGGATATCAGTTTAAAACCGAAACAGATACGGAAGTAGCTGCTGCATTAATCGATCATTATTATCAAGAAAGTAGCAATTTGTGTGAAGCTTTAAAAATGGCGAATAAAAAATTAAAAGGTTCTTATGCTTTTGCTATCTTGTCCAAAAAAGAGCCAAATACTTTATATGCCATGAAAAAGGAAAGCCCTTTGGTATTAGGAAAAAGCGAGAATGAAATTTTTCTAGCTTCTGATCCAATGGCAATTATTGCCTATACCAATCAAATTCATTATTTTAAAGAAAATAGTATTGCGAAAATTACGGAAAATAATATTGAGTTATTAGAAGAAAACAAGATTGTTTCTCCTACTTTTACAACATTAGATACCGAAGAAATCAAAAATGGGAAAAATGGATATGAGCATTATATGCTAAAGGAAATCTTCGAACAACCCGAAGTAATTTCTAATATCGTCCATTATTATTTAGATAATGATTTTGAAAAATTAAATCAAATGCCAAAATTTAGTCAATATCACAAAATTCAAATTGTCGCTTGTGGAAGTGCTTATCATACTGGATTAGTTGGAAAATGGATGTTAGAAAAATTAGCCAATATTCCGGTTGAAGTAGAAATCGCTAGTGAATATCGATATAAAAAAGTATTTTATGATAAAAAAACATTAGTCATTATTGTATCACAATCAGGGGAAACAGCGGATGCCCTAGCTTCACTTAGAAAAGCCAATCAAGATGGCATTGATACACTAGCACTTATCAATGTTGTTACTAGTACGATTGCCAGAGAAGCAAAATACACTTTTCCAATTAAAGCGGGAGCAGAAATTGCAGTGGCTACTACCAAAGCTTATCTCGCACAACTTTGTATGTTTAGTTTGATTACGTTTAAATATCTTTTAGAAAAAAAATTATTAACTGAAAATGAAAAGGATAAATTACTTGGTGATTATCAAAAATTATCTGGACAAATCAGAAAACTATTAAGTGTGTTAAATATGAAAGAAATTGCTAGTAAAATATACGAACAAAACGATATTTTCTTCTTAGGTCGCGGAATTGATTATTCTGTTTGCACCGAGGCTTCTCTAAAAGTAAAAGAAATTTCTTATATCCATAGTGAGGCATATGCAGCTGGGGAATTAAAGCATGGAACAATCTCTTTAATTAATCCAAATACTCCAGTCATTTCTCTTGTTAGTGATCCAAGTATTAGTGAAAAAACAATTAGTAATATTAAAGAAGTAAAAGCAAGAGAAGCTTATTCTATTGTTGTAATTACAAAAGCACTAGATGAAGTCAGTGATTATTATGATGAAAAAATAGTTCTTCCAAATACCCATTTATTATTACAACCTATATTGAATATTATTCCTTTTCAATTGCTTTCTTATGAGATTGCCAAATTAAAAGGATGTGACATCGATAAACCAAAAAATTTAGCGAAATCAGTTACCGTTGAATAAAAGATTTCATTTCTTGTAATACGAAAAAAACACATGATGTGTTTTTTTTACTACTTATATTTTTATTTCACGATATGTCTCATCTAAAAGTGAGTATAACATTCCTTTTACAGGCTTTTTTATCCTCTTCTCTATTACTTTTGCATACCCTCTTATTTGTTCCTCATAAGAAGATTTCTCGATATTTTTTAATTTATAATCAACAATATAAGCACAACCTGTATCTACAATCAGTAAATCTATCATCCCACTAATTTCCTTATTGTCAATTGTTTCTACAAATTCTAATTCTGGATAACATTCTGGATGATCCATTGATTTCCAAAAATCTTGATGAAAAAAGGCCAATAATTTTTTTCTAGCATATTCCGATAAAGACATTTTACTAAGACTATTTTCAATATCATGATAGTTTGTGTACTGTAAACACTCATGCAATTTGATTCCAAGTTCTAATCTTTTTTGTTCCTCAGCATCAACGACATGATAACTTTCAGAAAAATGTTTTTTTTCTATTTTTTCTGGTTCTACCAAAAGCTCGATATAGTGAGGTTTCAACTGAGAACAAGTAAGTGAATCTTGATAATTTGTCTCTTTTAATTTTTCGTATTCTTTGGTTAAAGGAATCGTATCAATAGGAACTTCTACCGTATAAGGTTTTAAATCTAAACTAATGGATAATAAAATATCATAAAAACTTCGATAATTCATTCTAACATAAGATTCTACTAATCCATTTTCATTTTTTTCCGTATTACTATCTAAGTTTCCTAAATTTGTTACTAATATCATTTTTTCTTTAGCTCTAGAAAGAGCCACATAGAAAACCCGAATTCTTTCTGAAATATCTTCCTTTTGATAATCTTCTTTTAATAATTCTTTATAAAATGTTTCTCTAATTCCCTCATCAAAATAAGGAACAATAAATCCAAATTGACCACTGAATATAAATTTTTCTTTCAAGTCGGCCTTGGAAAATTTTTTTTGTAAACCTGCATAATAGCAAATATGGTATTCAAGTCCTTTGGATTTGTGGATACTCATCAAATTTACAGAATCTGCTTTGGTATCCTGATTCATTTGAAATGTCACATCCGATTTTCCCTCAATTGCTTCTTTTAAATAATCGATAAAGTCTAATATTTGATACCCCATTTTTTCTAAATTACGTGTTACATCTAATAAATAATCAAGTTTAATATTTAATACTTCAATATTATGTAGGCTCAAAATATAATGATATAAATCAAAGACATGATAGACCTGTTCTAAAAATTGTGATAATGTATGCGTCTTTGAATATTCAGCCAAAGACTTCATGTTTTGATGAATCTCATAAACAATACAAGTTTCATCATCCAAAGCTTCTAGCAAATTTTCTTTATGTTCCATTAATAATTCAAATAGCTTTTCATCGGGAATCCTTGCTATCACGGATCTACTAATACTAGCAACAGCATATCGTAAATAATCTTTTGCGTAATTTTTGTCCAATATAGATTGAATCCATCTCATGATATTTTGAATTACAAATATTTCATCAGAATATACAAAGGCTTCCTCTTTATGAACCGTTAAAGGAATTTCTAGATAGGTAAAAATCTTTTTATACAAATCAAAAGAGGTTTTTCGGTCTAATAGAATAGAAAAATCTTGATATTGAATGTCTCTTAATATACGATTGTCTTTATCGTAGACTTGATAATGATTTTGTACCTTATTTTTAATATCTTGAGCAATTAAAAAGGCTTCTACTTCTTCTGTTCGATAATATTTTGAAAGTTCTGTATCTTTATATTCATAGTTTAGTATTTCAAAGTGATAATTTTGATTGGTAGCTCCCTCTTTTTCATAACTATCATTTCCAAATACCATAGCATGACCACTACAATAATCAGCTCCCCCAATTTCCTCGTCCATAATTTTTTCAAATAGGAAATTAATATCATCTAATACTTCTCTTCTCGATCTAAAATTTCGATTCAAATCAATTTTTTCACCGTCCTGATGATTTTTATATCGATTATATTTATCCATAAAAATACTAGGATTGGCATTTCGAAACCGATAGATAGATTGCTTAATATCTCCTACCATATACACATTATTATTAGAGATAAGGGAAATAAAATAGTCTCCAATATCATTGGTATCTTGATATTCATCAATCATAATTTCACTAATTTCTTGTTTCAATGTCTCACAGATATCGGAATGTTCCTCTAACAGTGTGATAGCCAAACGAGCAATATCAGAAAATTCATACATCCCCTCGTTCATTTTATATTGAAGCAATTGTTCATCATATTTTTTTAAAATAGATATTAAAATTTGAACAGTCTCTTTTGTTTTCATCACCGATTCTTTTAAATTTTCTTTATTTTCATAAATACAGAGTTCTTTAATTCTTTCTATATGGTCCTTTATTTGTTCATAATAAAGTTTCATATGAAATAACTCTGATTCCTCTATTTTTTTACTACGTGGAAAGGTAATGTTGGTACAACAACCGATAAAAGCTTTATAATCATCATAATGATGACAGGAAAATAAAGGCTCTAAGTAACTTGCAACTTTATTTACAAATTCAATCGAAAGATTATGATATGCACTATTTTTTAAACTTTCTAGCAAATTGGAAATTTGTTTTTTTTCTACTTCTAATAATTGTTCGTACTGTGAAATTCGTAATTCTAGTTCTAAGTCATGATAATGCGTTTCAAAGTATTCATTCAAATATTCTTTTTTATGGGCAAGAGATTCTAGTGAATCGTTTAGTTTTAAGCAAACCGATTTCAACATTTCATCATCTTTAATGGTAAAAGTATCTAGTAATTTTAGAAATAAAGGATCTTTTTTTTCGTAAAAATGACAAAAAACATCATCAATTAATTCTTTCTTTTTTTTCTCTAATACCACATTATCTGCTATTGTGATATCTTTTTTTATTCCTAGTAAATAGTGATATTTTTTCACAAGTGATAGACTATAACTATCAAATGTTGTAATACTTGCTTGATTAAGGCGTTCTAATTCTTTTTCTAATTCGGTATTGCCATTTTCAATTTCTTTTTTTAGTTTTTTTCTAACTCTTGTTTTCATTTCAAAAGCTGCTGCTTTGGTAAATGTTAAAACGACCAAAGAAGAGATAGAAATTCCCTGTTTTAGTTTTTCGATTATACGTTCTGTTAAAACAGCTGTTTTTCCACTTCCTGCTCCTGCACTCACGATAATATTACTGCCATTTTGATAGATTGCATTCCATTGTTCATCAGTCCAGGTAGAATTGATTGGTTTTTTAGGTATCATAATTCTCACCTCTTTCTAAAAATTCCAAATTTTTATATTCTTTCAATGTTTTTATATTCTTCGGTTTTAAATAACAAATATCACGGTAATTACAATAAGCACAACTACTTACTTGTTCTTTTATTTCACTAGAAAATTTTTTCGGCATAACAGCAAATTGAGCATTTCCTACCTTTTCTTCAACTTCTTCAATATTCTTTTTTACAATATCCAAAAGTTGTTCTAAAATATAGGGTTCTAATAAACGATTCGATTGATAAAAATCCCCATCTTTTTTCATCCGTACTCCTTTAATATAACTAGAATCCATATATTGATTGTCAAGCCTACTCACAAATTCGGTTCGTTTCAATGTAATTCCGTCTAATTTACTTTGTTCCCATAATAATTCATCTAGAGTTTTCTTTTCTGTATAATTAGGAATTGAAGAAGAAATCGATTCAACATAAGCCCCTCCTAACTGATACTTAGAAAAACGATTATCTTTAGAAATCAAATACAGATATAATAGAAGTTGCATATTCATACCATAAATAACTTTGGATAAATCACTTGTGGAATGACCCGTTTTATAATCGATTACAATAATATAACTATTTTCCTTATCTTCTACTGTCATTATTTTATCAATTTTACCAAATATTTTAAATGTAATGTTCTTATGTTCTAACCACTCTATGGTTTCCTCAAAATAAGTAGGTGTAAAAGAAGAACGTTCTAGTTGTTGTTCCATTAATAAAATAAGTCTTTTAATTTCCATACGATATTTTTGAAAGTAAAATTCTTTTTTTTCGTTAGGAGTCATTTCTATTTTAGAAAGTTCTTGATTGATAATTGATTCTAAATTTTCTTTATTTTGAAAGTACTGTTCTAATATGGCATGAAATAAATTTCCAACGATTAAACTAGGACTTTCTTCAAATGGGGGTGTAATTTTTAAAATTGACCCAACATAATATTTAAACGGACACTCAAAAAATTTCTGCATTCCTGTATAAGAAAGAACACAATAGGGGACATATTTTTCAAATAATTTTTGCTGAATTCCCGTAAATTGATTATCGTAAGAATTATAATATAACGATTCTATTCCATACAAATTAGATAGATGTTCATTTTGATAATTAAAATTGACAAATTCATCTAAGGAACTATTTAATAAATACTCATTATAGGCTTGATTAGAATATTGATAATGACATTTTTCAATCATGACATTTCTCTTTTCCCGATATTGTTCGATAAGAGAAGACGGCAAGTATTCCTTAAATGGACTTTTCTTTTTATAGCTAAGAAAAACATGAGGCAAAGACTCTATTTTTTTTCTAATTTTGGCTTCTTCGCCACTTGTCATTTCTAAAGAAGTTGGAAGAAAAAGAAGTTCTTTTTCTTTATCACTAAAATAATCTTGGTTCTCATAAATAGGCGGAAATTCTCCTAAGTTTGCCCCCATTAGGAAAATATAATCCTCTGTATCAAATAAGGTTGTCTTAAAATCTACTTCTTTTATGATATTAGAGTATGTTTCTCTTTTTACTTTCGTATGTTTTAATTCATATAATAAGATATCTTTAATTTCTTTAAAAGTCCTATTTTTCTGATAGTAAGGATTGATAATGGTAATGATTGAATCATAAATTTCATGATGAAAAGAAATATTATCGGGATATGATTTTTTTAGTTGTTCTATGATTTCTTCTAACATACTTAATGGTTGATTCCAATCAATCATAGATAAAAATTGTTGAATGATTTCGTATTCAAATAGAAAATGATTGTCTTTGGTTTCAATGGGAATATGAAAATAATGAGATACTTTTGATAAGATGCTTTTATAGTCACTATTTGTCATCCCTAAATAAATATGGTTAGGAGAAATTCCATCTACAAGTAACTGTGAAATTTTTTCAAATGTTCCAATGACTTCTTGTTCTATGGTTTCATATTCAGTAATTTCTGGAAGATAAGAATTGTTTTCTTCTTCAAAATATTTCACTTCTGTATATTTAGATAAGATATGTTCTAAAAATTTCATCTCGTAAGAATCATATCCATAGATATATACTTTATGGTTTTTTAATTGGGCTAAAAAGGCATCATGAGTTATCAATAAATTTTGTTCTTTTAGCCATTCTTTTTTTTGATAAAGATCACTGGATTGTTCTTCTGAGGTGATTGCGTACATAGCCTCCAATATAATAGCACCATTTTCAGGAAGCAAATTAAATTCTTTTGTCAGTTTCCATAAGGCTTCTTTGTGATATTCATACAACAATTGTGTTTTTAATTCTTCCTTATTTAAAAATTGAATGTGGTAAAAATGACTTTCTGATGAAAGAGCTTGTAATATTCTTTTTTTATAAGTGGTTGGGGTAACACAGATACAAGGTTCCTCTTTCAATTGTTTTAATAATTCCATCTCCATCGACTCCTTTTAAAATGGTAATGCTCTGTTTTCTATTATCGATTATACATCAGATACATATGTTCGTCAAGAGGTTTCAAAAATTTTGTCGATTTTATCGTAGTTTTCTATAAAGTTAGAAATGAAAAAGATTTTAAAAAAGTATATTTTTAATCTCATCCACTATTTTGATACATCCTTATAATAAGGAAAAAAATTACCTGAATCATTATCATCTATTTTATCAGTCCTCATTTACTTATTCTCAACAATAATATACAACAAAAAAATAGAAAATCCTTACCTAAAGAAAAAAATATGATTCTTTTAATATATTTTAACTATTTTTCAGTTATTCATAATTCAGATTCCATATAGAAATGAACCACTAAGTATGATAGAATATAACTAGGTGATGTAAAAGTGCTAAGTATTGATAAAACTACAGTTCATACAATTGTCATTCAAAAATCAAAATTTATTTGTAAATTAATACCAATTCAAAATATAGAAAGTGTAAAAACAGAATTAAAAAATATAAGACAAGAATTTCCTAATGCCACCCATTATTGCTATGCCTATATTTTAAAAAATGAACGGCGATGCTCAGATGATAAAGAGCCTAGTGGAACCGCTGGTATGCCAATATTGAATGTGCTAGAAAAAAAAGAGTTAAATGATATTCTTGCGATTGTAGTTCGCTATTTTGGTGGGATTAAACTAGGAGCTGGAGGGCTTGTTCGTGCTTATTCCAATGTAGTGGTAGAAACAATCAAAAAAAGTAATCTTATAACACTCATTCCTGGGAAAGAAGTTATTTATACATTTCCTTATTCTCACGAAAAACAAATTATATATTTACTTCAAAATACGATGATTAAACATAAAACATACAGGGAAGTGATTACTTACCAAGTATATTTATCAAATACATTATATGAACAATTACAAGATAGTCTAATAAAGCTAGGTACCATTCAAATTAGGCAGGAATTGTTAATACCAAACGCGACATTCCATTCTTAAAATAGCTTTTTATATAGTGATGTTCTTTTTGATATTTTCCATTTCAAATTTTAGAAATTTGTTTATTTTGATCATTTTTTTCTCACCTTATCATCTATATTTTACGATAAAGAATAGGAAAATTCCTTACCAAAACGAAAAAAATATATCTTTTTTGATATATTAAATTTTTCTATTCTATTCCAAGTTTGGCTTTCAATCTTTTTTCATATTCTTTTTGTAGTACATAAATATCTTTGCTACTCATAAATAGTAAGACGGCATTTTCATACTGCAACAATTTATCAACACTATCCAAGGAAATATATTCCCCATTTTCTAGTTTTTCTAAAATAACTTGATAGGTAACATCATCATATCCTTCTTCTTCCCTATCCACTCCAATATCCATAATATAAGATTTGTCTGCCAAGTTAAGAGCTTCGGCAAAGTCATCCGCAAATTCTTTTGTTCTTGATAATGTATGGGTTTTTAAAATAGCGATTATTTTTTTCTCTGGATATTTTTGTTTGGCAGCTTTGATTGTCACTTTCACTTCAGTAGGATGATGAGCATAATCGTCTACTGTTACAATATCACCAATGATATTTTCTTTAAATCTTCTTTTTGCTCCTGGAAAACTTTTCAAGTATTTGGCTACTTCTCTTGCCTCTAGCCTTTCATAATAACATACCCCAATCACAGCTAAAGCATTTAATAACATATGTTTTCCGTAAAGTGGTAAATCAAAATGACCATAATAGTTGCCCTCTACAAACACATCAAACTCAGTTCCGTCATGACGATATTCTACATCTTTCGCAATAATATCATTATCTTCTTTTAATCCATAATAGAAAATTGGGGGCTTTACCTCTAATGTATGGGTATAAGAGTCATCTCCACAAGCAAGTACCATTTTTTCTGCCTTATTCGCAAAGCTTTGGAAAGCATCGATTACATCATCGATATTTTTATAATAATCAATATGATCCAATTCTATATTGGTAATAATGACATAATTAGGATCATAATCTAAAAAATGTCGTTTGTATTCACAGGCTTCAAGGGCAAAATATGAATTTTCTTTACTCGCACTTCCACTTCCATCTCCAATTAAATAATTACAACCAGTAATATGGGATAAAACATGAGATAGCATGGCTGTTGTGGTTGTTTTCCCATGACATCCTGAAACAGCAATCGTTTTAAACATTCCAGTTAATTTTGCTACCATTTCTTGATAAGTATATATTTTTAACTCTAGTTCTTGGGCTCGTGCTACTTCTATGTTATGTTCATTAAAGGCATTTCCCTTTACAATAATCATTCCTGGGGCAATATTATTTTTATCAAAGGGAAGAATCTTAATTCCTTTTTGTAATAGTACCTCTTCGGTAAAAAAGTGATCTTCTTTATCGCTTCCTTGTACTTCGTATCCCAAATCTACCATAATTTGTGCTAATGCACTCATACCAGTCCCTTTTATTCCTATAAAATGATACATAAATTCATCTCCCTAATATTCATTATACTGCATTTATCCTAAAAAATTAAGAATAAATGGTCCTAAAATTAAAATCATAATCAATGGTACCACAAATAATACTGAAATAATACTGATTTTATTTGGGATTTTATTGATTTGTCCTTTAATTTCTAATGTTTGTTTGTCTCTTAAAAAAGCAATTTGATTGTACATGGTTTCTAAGATACTATTTCCAAATATGTTGGTTTGTGTAATATTTAGAATAATATTATTAACGGTTTCTGAGGGAATTCTTTTTTTCATATCTTCTAATGCCTCAAACAAAGATTTTCCAAAGTGAACCTCTAAGAGTGACCGTTTAAATTCATCAGATAATTCTGAATGAACATTAGAAACCGTAACTTCTAAAGAATTTTCTAGATTTCTTCCTGATTCTAAAGTAAGGGTTAAAATCTCAAAAAAGTATAAGGCTTCATGATCGAGTTTCCGAATTCTATCTTTGAGTGGTTTGGTTAAAATCAAATAATAGTAAGCATAATACCAAGCAAGCGTAATTGCTGGTGCGAAAATATAAGCAGGTCTTGCTTGATATAGAACAATCAAGAATACAATTAACGAAGATAATAATTGAAGATTGATAAATGTAACAGCATCAAACTTTGCTTTTCCTCCTAGCATATCAATCTGCATTTGTATTCTATCAATATCTTTTTCACGATAAATTTTTCGAATAATATTGTTTTTCAATATTATCACATCCTAACTGTCATAATTTTTTTCACACAAATAATATACACAACATAGAAAATAACAATCAACAATGATAAGCAAATTCCAATTGGGGTTGTAAAGAATGGTAAAAAGTATTCTGGATTGATTACACTTACAAAAATCACAAATAAAATCGGAACACAAAATAATACATACATAATCATTTTGGAACTACTGGTTAAAGACTCTAATTCTAACCATAATTTTTTCTTATTAAAAAGAGATTGTTCAATCGAAGAGAATACTTTGATGATGTTTCCTCCTGTTTTATTTAAAATACTAAGAGAAGCTGTTAAATAATTTACTTCTTCTAACTCGATTCTACTCGCAAATCGTTCAAATACCACATCTATCGATAAGCCATAGGATAGTTCTGCTCGCATTTTTCTAAATTCTTTAGAAATGGATCCATCTAGTTCTGTTGCAACTAGTTCAATCGCTTGGGTAATACTTCTTCCTGATTTAAAAGCATTATTCATAATAATAATAGCCTGCAACAAGTCATTTTCAATATGTCTCCGATGTATTTTATGTTTGGAAATGTAAAGAATATCTGGAGCAAAAAAACCTAGAAAAAAAGGAAAAACAATTTCATATGGGTTCATGAGCTCAATTTGTAGTGTCGAGGAGATTATTGCTATCACAACAAAGATAATTCCAATAAATAGTTTGGCTGCAATAAAGTCCATTCCTGTTCTAGAAAAATCTCCCATAATTCCCACGTATTTGTCGTAGTTTTTGGCATATTTTTGTAGAAATACCGATTTGGATAGGTAACGACTTACTTTTTTTAGCATATTACAGTAAATAGAATAATATTGATCAAATAAAGAAAGGGAATTATCGTGAAGTGGTTCTACTACGTATTTGCGGATTCTCCGTTCTAATTTAACACTTTTTCTATAAGATAACATGGCTAAAATGATCGTAATTAGAGCTATAATAATGCCAAATTGAATTAACATAACACCAAAGGTATCATCTTTTACAACATTAATCATCATGCTTTTACTCGTACTATTTCCAGCTCTATCGGTTACAGTATAGGTGAGTTTTTTGACTCCAAGTTCGTCGAAATTCAGTTCATCAATATTAGTGGTAACCGATTCTATTAAATCTCCGTCTTGAGTATCGTAAGCTTTCACATCAGCCATTGGGTACAAAATAGAACCGACTCTCATTTTTAGTGCTTCTGTTTTAAGTGTAATGGTTGGAGCATCTTTATCGATATTGTAAGTTCCACTTTCTATTACCGTTTTACGGTTATAATAGTCAAATGCTTCTACAATAATTTGATAGTTACCTGTTTCTTCTAATATGATCTGAGTCGGTATTTCTCCTTCTATCGTTTCTGCCTTTATTGGAACACCGTCTTTTAAAACTGAGTAATGATATCTCATGGTGGATGAGCCTGGTGTAAATAAAATATTCAAATCTTGATTGGTTGATTCTACATGAGAATCTAAATTAAAGTTTGCTATGACTTGCTCCTCCATTCTCCTCACCTCTTTTCTGGTTCAAATATATCTGTTAAAGTGTTTATTCCTCTCGATTTCAATATTTTATATACATTGGGAATGCGTTTGTGAAGAACAAATTCTCCTAATACTTCACCATTTTCTTTGACTCCATCTTGTCTAAATTCGAATATTTCCTCTATTTTTATAGCGTCTTCTTCAATTCCTGTAATTTCTCCAATGCTAGTTACTTTTCTTCTACCATCGGTTAGTCTTGATACTTGGATGACAATGTTGATAGCCCCCTCAATATATTCACGAATGGCTCTGATTGGAATTTCCATTCCAGCCATAAGTACCATGGTTTCCAAACGATTCAAAGCATCAATTGGACTATTGGCATGCATGGTAGTCAAAGATCCATTATGTCCTGTGTTCATCGCTTGAAGCATATCAAAGGCTTCTTTTCCACGTACTTCTCCAACAATAATTCGATCTGGTCTCATACGCAAGGAATTAATCACAAGGTCTCTAATAGTAATGGCACCCTCTCCCTCATAGTTGGTAAGTCTTGTTTCTAGAGAAATAACGTGTTCTTGTTCTAGTCTTAATTCAGCTGCGTCTTCTATGGTAATGATACGTTCACTTGGAGATATGAAAGAAGATAGTACGTTTAATAAGGTGGTTTTCCCGCTTCCTGTTCCTCCGCATATAATGATGTTTAGTTTGGCTTCCACACAGGCTTCTAAAAATCTTGCCATGTAGGGAGTTAATGCCCCTGTTCTTAAAAAGTCTTCGATATTAGCAAGTTCTTCTTTGAATTTTCGAATGGTTAAAACGGGTCCATTTAAGGATAATGGTGGTATGACAGCATTTAGTCTGGAACCGTCTATCAGTCTGGCATCAACCATTGGATTGGCAGTATCTATGGTTCTTCCAAGAGGTTGTATCATTCGTTGAATGGTTCTTAAAATATGGTCCTCATTGATGAATGATATACTGTTATCACGAACCACTTTTCCATCTAATTCAATATAGATTTCGTCTTTTCCGTTTACCATGATTTCTGTAATATCTTTATCTTCTAATAATTCGGTCAATGGTCCATTTCCACTGATTTCATTATCGATTAGGTTATATAAATAGCTTCTTTCAACATTAGATAGATCATAGCCATCAATGGTTTTATCAATTTCAGTTTTGACAAAGTCTGTCATATCTCTTGCTTTGGTAATGTTATTATCAATTAGGTTCTGAATAATTTTCGTTCGAAGTTCATCTAGTAGGACTTTATTTGGAAAAGCTTCATAGTCGGAGACATAGGAAACTTGTGGAGTTTCTATTTGAACATCAAATTCTTCTACAAATTTTTTTTTGGCCATATAAATCCTCCTTATTTTTTTTCTTTCATTAAGTCATTAATGATTGTTTTATAGATAGCAATTGCTTTTTTGTGTTTTCCTGTAATGCTTTTTTGTAGTGTTAAAATGTGGCCATCTAGTATAAATCGATCGATGTTTTTAAGATGGAAACTTTTTGGTATCACATAGTCGATTTTATTTTTGATAACGTTTTTGATATCGGTCTTAGTAAAGTAGTTTCGTTCTTTATGAATGGATTCGTTTAATAGAATTTTATAGTTTTCTTGTTCCATATCTTTATGAATGGCAATTCTAGTTGCCATGTTTTTTAAATCGATTGGATCATTACCAATTATGTAGAGTATTTCATCGCTGGCATCTAAGGAAACCAGTGTTAAGTCATTTAAAAAGTGATTGGTATCAATTAGAATGACATCATATCGATAAAGAACTTTAGACATGACTACGGATATATATTTACTACTGATTTTAGTCGCATTTCTTGGGTCTTTGGGTGCTGGAATAACATCGATAAAGTCATTATATTTGATAAGATATTCATCAATAGTTTGAAAGCGATTACTGCCTAGGTCATCTACCAATCGATAAATGTCTTGATCGTTAGAGATGTTTAGTGATAAAGCAATCGCTCCTCCATAAACATCTAAGTCCAGTATTAAGGTTTTCTTTTTTTGTGTACTTAAAACACCTGCTAAGTTTAGTAGTGTGGTTGTTTTTCCAGTTCCTCCTTTTACAGAAGCGATTGTCAAGACTTTTGCTTTTGTTAATGCCATATTATCCCTCTATTTCTTTTCGATGTTTTTTTCTCCATTGATCAGATTTCCTTTATAGGAAAGTTGAATGGTTTTATTTGGAGTTGTCATTAGTCCAAAGATTGTAGTTATCTTTTTTTCGATTTGTAGTTGTATGTACTCATTTCCTATTTCTATTTTCATATCATAGATATCGTTGATGTTTTCGTTGATTAGATGTGCCATATTGATTTTTAGTGTTTGGGGTTCTTCTTCTAAGTGATCTAGACCATAGGAAATGGTATCTTTCATAACGTTTTCTATTTTTCGCTTTTCTATATATGAGATTCCGGTATCAATGATGATTCCAGCAAATAAGAGTAAAACTGGTAATAATAAGGAAAATAAGATAAGTACTTGTCCTTTACGGTTCATTTGCAATCACCCGTTTGGCTTCTATGGTGTAATTTTTTCCTAATATTTTATTTAATCCTGGTGTGTTCACTACTACTTTTTTGGTTAAGGTAATGGTAATCGTGTTGCTTTTTTGTTCTATTGATGATGTGATATCTTTTGTTTTTAAGTAATAATCGATTTCTACAGTTTTGTTTTGTCTTACTAGTTCTGTTACATAGTCTAAGTCGTTTTCTAATATATATTTTTTATAAAGAATATTACCAAAATCTATTACTCCTAATAAAAGTAATAATAGGATTGGTAATATTATGATAAATTCTACTAGTGCTTGTCCTTTGTTCTTCATCTTACCACACTCTCATATTCTATATAAAATTATACCAAATAATTTTTTTAGAAACAATATAAAGTTTAAGTTTTTGTTTTTCTGATAACGTTTTTTTTAATAATGTCTATTTTAGAAACATATTTTTATGATAAAAATTACTTTTTTCAGGAATTGCTATATTTTTATTTAAAATAATTTAAGGATATTGTATAATGATTATAAGGTTAAGAACTTATGGGATACTAGATATATATAGAAAAGATAAATAATATCTTTTAAATGTTATTTTTTTGGTTGCTAGTATAAAATCATTCAGTAAATAGAATGTGAGGAGAGATAATATGTTGATAAGAGAATGTATCTATTTAATAGAAACATTAATTAGTTTGTTTTCAATGCCAATATTAATATATTCTATATTGACTAACGATAAGAATATATGTAAGCAAATCGTTCGGATTTCCGTGATATATATAATATATATGATTTATCTATTTCTATTTTTAGGTCAATTCAATATTTATGAAATACCATATGATTTTGGAGCAATCATGATATGGTTTTATATGTTTATTGCAACAGTTCTATACATAATTGCAATTATTATAAGTAAAATGAAACAAAAAAAATTAAAGCAACAATATCCAAATAAAAATAGACTTACAATTATTGTTATAACAGTGATAATTTTCTTTCAATTATTCCTTTATGGAAATGTTTTACAAGATAAGCATTACATTAACAACAGTGATTTAATATTAATTTACCATTCTAGTGGAAATGGTGGTATTGGAGCTTCTGATGAATTTGCCTATGCGATTGGAGAAGATTTTTGTGAACAGATTGATTTAGGAATTAATATTAGTGGTCATTATTTTAAAAAGTTTTTACCTAAAAGTACAAATGCAGTAGAAATAACTGATATCAATGATATTAAAAATTACGAAATCATTTTCAAATCGAATCGCACTTTAGTATATAAAGGAAAAGAATATGTTTGCGAAAAAAAACATAAATCTGATTATTCTAATATAAAGTTTAAAAAAGGATTTTCTATCAACCATAATTAAAATAAGATAAATGCATTTCAAAATTTTAAGTAAGGGAATTTTCAAAAATAAGTTAGAAAGATGTATAGAGTTATTTTGTTGAATTCAATGTAGCCAAATGTTCTTAGATGGAAATAAAAGAGTGGCTAATTTAGTAGCAAATAAGAAAATGATAAAGTTAGGTCAAGGAATCATTGCTATTCCTGTTGAAGAATAGGATCATATTTTACAAAATTGATAAATTACTATGAAATGGGAGACAATACTAAGCTAAAAAATTGGCTTTATGAAACAAGTATAGATGGTATTTTATAAATAAAATGAGATTTTTATTCAATCCCATTTTTTATTTTAGTTTGCATATTCACTTGTAATTCCCAAGTATTCTTCCAAAGTAATCCAATTTCCTCCATTATAAAGTTTTGAGGCAATATCTCCTACATATCTTAAATGCCATGGTTCGTATCGATATCCTGTAATATTTTCTTTCCCTTTTGGATAACGAATAATGAATCCGTATTTATAAGCATTGTTTTGTAACCATTGTCCCTCTTTTGTTTCCCCAAAACTAAATAATAAGCTATTCACATCAATGGCTAATCCCGTTTGATGTTCTGAATGTCCTGGTCTTGCTGAATAAGTATCCGCCTCTATTTTTCCGTCCTTTGCTACATAATTATTATAAATTCTATTTTGAGCACTATAAGAACGGAAGCCACTAATGATGTTTAGTTCAACTCCATCTTCTAAAGCTCCTGCTTTTAGTTTTTCAAAAGCTGAGTTTAGTTCTGGTAATAATCCTGGAGCATAACTACTTGGCAAAGCATAAGTTTTATTGGCAATTAAAATGTTTCCGATATAATAAACTCCATTTCTTACTTCAATGGAATAACCTTTCGATGTCTTTTTAGAAACGTTGTTTTGATTTCCTTGATAATTAGGAACTTCATTATTTTTTTTAGGAGGAACAACATTATTAGAAACATCTTTTTCTTTTATTATTAATTGAAATGCTTCTGTTTTTTTATTACCACTTTTATCTGTTGCTTCATAAGTAAGAGAATATTCTCCCTTTTTGGTTATATCATATTCTCCTTTTACTTCGATTTCTACTTTATCATGACTATTGTCACTTACTTTAATATCTTTTAATAAGTCGATTTCTTCATTTTCATAAATTTCTATATTTTTGACATTCTCTATTATAGGTTCTATATCATCTATCACTATTAAATTTATTTTTTGTTCTTTTTCTTTTACTAGAAAACTACCCTGATAAGTTCCAGCATGATAAATTTTTTCATCTTCCAATTCTAATTTTTCCCATTTTATCTTTTCTGTTATTATTTTTTTTCCTAACTGATATTCTGTTTCCATTGGTACTTTTTCCCCAATTTTTAATTTGATTTCTTTTTGATAGGAAAGAGCTTCATTTTTTTTAGAAAGAAACATTATCATTCCCCCTACAATTATAATTACAACCAAAAAAATAAATATTAGTTTCTTTTTCATACGTTTCACCTTTCTCATTATAACACTAAGAATTATGAATGACAACAAAAAAATAGACTTGTAAAAATGATTATTTATAGAATTCTATAAATAATCATCCCATTAAAACAGGAGATACTTTAATTTGATTGGTTAAGTATTCCTCAATTTATATAGATAATTACATCATTGATTGCCTTTTTTATCTATCTTAGACAATGTCACATTGATAAACGGTAAGGTTCTTGTTCTGTTCCTTTTCCTGATGTGATTTTTACTTCTGGTTTTAGGAAAAGTGAGGGACGAACACCATAAGTGCCGTTCGCGTGGGGTGCGTCGACAAACCCCTCCGTGTACACAAGCCACACGCCGTTCGGGCTGCCGCTATACGGCGTAATTGTCCATTGATATGTACTATTGTTAAATAGGTAGTTATTACTGATACATACATTATTAGTGCTCATTAAATTCGTTGCTCTTTCACAACTTGCATTATTTGAAGCATATCCATAATCGGTTATACTCATTAGTCCTATATACCCTGTTGATGATGAACTTCTTTCTGCCTCTTCAAAAGTTCCTAATGTATAGTCACTTCCATTTACTCCTGTATACCATGTTCCATTGGCGATATAACTTCTACTAGTCTCATCGATATAATTTGTATTACTATAAAAGCTTGTCCCATTTAATTCCGTTTTCAAATCAGCTGGTCGATTCCAATTACTTGAACCCCATGTTCCACCAGTCGTATCCCATCTTAACGATGTACTATAGAAACTATTTTTGATTATCTTCATTTTTCCGTCTATCACACCTATAATTCGATATAAATGATTTTCATCACAGGTTGCATTCTGTGTTCCAAAGCATACATAGTTATTGGGATTACTTCCTGCATATCTTTTATTTCCTAAATTATCTGTTCTGATTGTTCCATTTGCTCCCACTTCTGCTGTCATTTTATCTTCTGTTAATACTGTACTTGACGATTCCACGATTATTGTTTTACTTGCTTTCACTGTTTTTCCTGCTTCTGTTACTGTACATTCTATAACATGTGTTCCATTATCCAAACTACTTGTATTTGTTACTTCTACATTTTCGTTTGAGGTATCTACACATCTAACACTTCCAAATCTTATATTAAAGTATTCTAATATTGATTTGGAAACTCCTTTTTCTATTGTTTCACTTTTAGAATCTTTTACTGTAATTAATGAAATATCACTTCCCTCTGGTATTTTACATTTATCTTTTTCATATTTGATTAATCTTACATTCGTATCAGTTTTACTCTTTATCGCACACCATTCGTTATTATGAATGGCTAGAGCTATTTCTCCACTTTTGCTGAGTGTTAAAATTCCACCTTTTGGTTTTGAACCACTATAAGATAGTACATTCGTAGTCCCCTCTTCAAACGAAAACACTTGGTCTACTGGGTCAGTTTCTTCTAATATACTCTCAGCAAAATAACTTTTGGCTGCTTCCATAATTCCATACGCACTATCTTGAAAAGCACTTTTCCTAACTTTCGTTAAAATACTTAAAATTATCGGAGTAGCTATAAGTGCTATTACAGCTAGTATTACGATAACTGCTAATAACTCTATTAACGTAAACCCCTTTTTCTTCTGATTTCTTTTTGCAAATTTTTTCATTTCTATAACTCCTATCCCATTACTTTTTATCAGTTTTTATTTTAACATTTATAATAACAATCTCAAAACGGGTCGCCTAGAAGTGACAAAGTTTCCCAACCGACATAACTACTTCGATAAACGATATGGATTTCCTGTCGTTCCATCTCCATCTGTTACTTTTACATCGGATTCTAGATATAGGACTGGACGCACGCCGCTGGTGCTGTGTGCAGTGTTGGCATCGACATACCCCTCCGTGCGCACAAACCACACGCCGTACGTGAGGCCGCTATTCGGCGTAATCGTCCATTGATATGTACTACTATTTAATAGGTAATTATTACTGATACATGCATTATTAGTAGTGTTTAAATTTGTCGTTCTTTCACAACTTGCATTATTTGATCCATATCCAAAATCGGTTACACTCATTAGTCCTATATATCCTTGTGATGACGAACTTCTTTCTGCATCCTCAAAATCTGCTAATGTTGCATTAGGATAGATTGCTCCTCCTGTATACCATGTTCCATTTGCGATATAACTTCTGCTTACCTCATCGATATAATTTGAATTACTATAAAAACTTGTTCCATTTAATTCTGTTTTCAATGTTGCTGGTCTATCCCAGTTATTTGATCCATATGTTCCACCAGTTGTATCCCATCTTAAAGCGGTACTATAGAAACTATTTTTGATTATCTTCATTTTTCCGTCTATCACACCTATGATTCGATATAAATGATTTTCATCACAGGTTTTATTCTCTGTTCCAAAACATACCCAGTTATTCGGATTACTTCCTGCATATCTTTTATTCCCTAAATTATCGGTTCTTATTGTTCCATTTTCTCCTACTTCAGAAGTCATCATTTCTTCTGTTAATACTTTACCTAATGATTCCACCACAATTGTTTTATTTGCTGATACTGTATTTCCATTTTCCACTACTGTACATTCTATACAGTGCGTACCACTACTTAAACTACTGGTATTGTTTACTTCTACATTTTCATTTGAAGTATCTACACATCTAGCACTCCCCGATATCACATTAAAATATTCCAATATGGATTTATCAAGTCCTTTTTCTATCGTTTCACTTTTTGAATCTTTTACGGAAATAAGGGGTAAATCACTTCCGTCTGGTATTTTACATTTATCCTTTTCATATTTGATTAATCTTACATTCGTATCAGTTTTACTTTTGATTGCACACCATTCATTATTATGTATGGCTAGAGCTATTTCTCCACTTTTACTAAGTGTCAGAATTCCACCTTTTGGTTTACTTCCACTATACGATAATTCATTACTAGCTCCATCTTCAAACGAAAACACTTGGTCTACTGGGTCAGTTTCTTCTAATATACTCTCAGCAAAATAACTTTTGGCTGCTTCCATAATTCCATACGCACTATCTTGAAAAGCACTTTTCCTAACTTTCGTTAAAATACTTAAAATTATCGGAGTAGCTATAAGTGCTATTACAGCTAGTATTACGATAACTGCTAATAACTCTATTAAAGTGAATCCTTTATTTTTGCCTCTATGATTATTACTTGTTACTTTTATCATCACAACAACTCCTATTCTTTTTCTAAACTTGAGAACTATTTTATACATTTAGAAATATCCAATATTTTTATCTATTCTCATTCTATCACATTACTATCACTTCTATCAATATTATTTTTTGATTTCCTTAAAAAGAATACTCAGATTCTCTTTAACCTGAGTATTTTTTTCTATCAAAATCTAATTTTTCACTTTTTTTAAATTCTGAATCTCATTTTTTGAAAGTTTTGTTGCTCTCATAATAAGTTCTATTGGTACCTCTTCTGATAATAAATTCTTTGCTGTTTTTAATATTCCCATTTTTTCTCCCTCAAATTTTCCTTCCAATTTTCCTTTTAATCTTCCCTCTCGGTGTGCTTCCATTCTTGTAAACTGAATCTCATCTTCTCTTGTCCACATATCTACTGTAGCCTCCATTCTTTCATATTCTTTTTCGTTTGAATTGAACTTTATGATTTCTTTTACTATAGGTCCAAATTTTGGATCATTTTCTAATTCTTTTAATTCTTCTTTAGAACTAGCATGAAATAATAAATGATATTTTTCGTTTCTTTCTTTTAAATTTCGGATATTATATATTTTCACTTTTAAATTTTCTCCAAATTTTTGATACAGTTCTGTTTCTAACATTCGATACTCTAATATTTCCTTTTCTCCATAAGGATAGTTTAAAAGCCAATATAGTGTAACTGGTTTGATT
>CAYYCR010000003.1:0-29786 GCA_964470385.1 uncultured Muribaculaceae bacterium
ATTTAAATTACTACAAGATTATTTAAATATAAAAATTCCAAGCAACAAAACAATAATTTGAACAATTCCTGTTAAAATAGGAAAAATATAAGACAAATCAGAAGATACTAATAACTTTTGCCAAATTAGAAAACTCCCAATATAAAATAGAAAACCTAGACAAGTTAAATATCCAATTTTAAACGTTACTGCTCCTTTTAATGTAAGTGATAAACTATTTCCACCTAATTTCATAAATAATAATCCTAAAGAAGTGCACATTAAATATAATATACTAAACAGCAATTTCATTTTCCTTTTTCCTTTCTACAAATTTATCCCAAATAATAGAAATACCAATCCCAATAATAATAAAGCGAATAAAATATAAGGTTTGTGCATACCTAGAAAAAGCAAAAGTATAAGAATATAAAATTATTTGAAATAAATAAGTGGAAAGTAATAACAACAATTCTTTGCGATATTGCTTGAACAATACTATTATGAAAATAGAAAAGGCAGTCAAAATCAAATCAATGTTACGAATCTTAATATTAAGCCATGCTGGTACCTTTAATACAGTTCTCCAATAAAAAGTTTCTCTAATCATAATTTTAGGTTTATAAATCAAATAAGATTTAAGCATACTGATTTTATCCTTTTTCCACCATTCCCTCATTCGATATTTTGCTTTCATACCATCATATTCTAGAGAATAATATTGTTTTAATGGAGATAGCCTATCATATTTTTCTGTAAACAAATATTCACTCATTTCCTTTGACAATTTTAAATCTATATTGGCTTCATAATCTAACTCATTATCTGTAGGATAATTATATCCTTGGTATGTTCCTAACAACAAAGGATTTCCAGTTCCATAAGTCAAAGGTATAAATCTATGAAATACATGATAATTGCGAATTGTCCAGGGAACTAAAAACACTAGTAAGATTCCTCCAGCGATTAATCCTTGTTTTATTAATAATCTAAAATCATATTTTTTCATTAATAAATAAAAGAATAAAAACAAAGGATAAATACCAATATTAGGTCTTATCATAATTCCAAACATATACCAAAATACAATCCACCAAAAATGTTTCCAATTTCTTTGCTGCTCTAGCTTGAATGTATGATAAAACAAAAATATAAATGCTAACATAAATGGAGTCTCAGTTAAAATTAAACTATTCATCCATAAAAAATCGGCTGCTAATAAAAAACAAGTTATTAATCCAGAAATAATTTCATTTGCAAACAAACGAATTGTTTTATATAGTCCATAAATTGATAATTCGGCCATAAAAATCCAAAATAGTTTTAGTATCAACCATAATAGATTTCCTTTTCCAAAGAAAAATACAAAAATAGCTATTAATACTGGCATTCCTGGCATTATTTGAGCTGTTCTATAATATCCATGTATTCCAATTTTTCCACTTTCTAGTAATGTAATTCCACTATTTATGTAACTTAAGTCATCACTATTAATTGTATAATGATACCCAACTTGAAATAAAACTAATAAATTTAAAAATAGTGAAATTACAATTAACAAGCATAATATTTTATTTTCTTTAATATAATTAACAATTCTATTTTTCATTTTTTTCTTTTCTTTCTATTTCCTGTCTTAAAATTCCAAATTCTTGAGTTAATATTGTAACTTTTTGTTTTAAATCCGAAACAATAATCGTCAAACTGAAAGCAATTATAAATAAAATTAAAAAGCCACCTAAAAATAAAAAATTACTAATTTTTTCAATTCCTAACCAATTTGTAATTATTTCTAATGGACCTGGAAATATTGCACAAAGTAACATAATAAATGCTGATATGAACCAAACAACGGAATATCGAACTGATATTTTCTTTCTATATACATACCAATAAATAAAACCAAGAAAACATAAAACTAGTAATAATAATTCTATTCGTAATCTAATTGGAATACTCATACTTTTTTACCTCCATTTCCGAGAGATATTATAATAATTGCTAAGCTAACCTTTATCATATATAGTAACGATTTAAAAGCTCTAATAGAAGACACACCACCAGTTCTTTCCCTCATCTTTACAGGAACCTCTTTTACTCTATAATGCTTCTTTAATAATGTTACAATTGTTTCTAGTTCAGGATAATCATTTGGGTAATCTTCTACAAACTCCTTAATAATCTGTTTATTAGCAGCACGAAATCCAGATGTCACATCTTTTACTTTTTTCTTCATAAAAATATAAATCAGATAGGATAAAAATTTAATTCCAACTCTACGGGATGCAGATGATTTAAATTTGCTTTGATTTCCAATAAAACGTGATCCAATAGTAAAATCATACTCGCCACTTAAAATCGGTTTTATTAATACTTCAATATACTTCTCATCATGTTGTCCATCCCCATCAAATTGAATGGCAATATCGTAATCATTATATTTAGCAAATCGATATCCTGTTTGTACTGCTCCACCAATTCCTAAATTATTAACCAAATCAATATATTGAATTTGATTTTTTTCCAAAACCATTTTGGTTTGGTCTATCGAGCCATCATTAACAACAATATAATCTAAAAGCACATTTGGAATTTTTAAATTTTTGATTCGATCTATAGTATTTTTTATATTCGCTTCCTCATTATACGCTGGAACAATAATTAATACTTTTTTCATTGTACACTCCTCTTATTTGCAATTATTTTGAAAACTTACCAATAATCGCATTCACAATTCTTTTGCTAGCTTCCCCGTCCCCATAAGGATTACTTGCTTTACTCATAGATTCATAAATATGAGAATTAGTTAATAATGTTTTCGTTTCCATATAAATTATTTCTTCATCTGTCCCGACCAATTTTAAAGTACCTGCTTCTATTCCCTCTGGTCTTTCTGTAGTATCCCTTAACACTAATACTGGTTTTCCAAGAGATGGTGCTTCTTCTTGAATTCCACCACTATCCGTTAAAATAATATAAGAATGATTGATAAAATTATGAAAGTCTACTACTTCTAATGGTTCTATCAATCTTACTCTATCACAATCTTTTAATACCTCATTGGCAATCTCACGCACTTTAGGATTCATATGAATTGGATATACAACCTTTATTTCATCAAATTCTTCGACAATTTTTTTAATAGCTCTAAAAATATGATACATGGGTTCTCCTAGATTCTCTCTTCGGTGAGCTGTTAACAAAATCATAGGACTATCACCAACCCATTCCAATACTTCATGATGATAGTCTTTTTTTATTGTTGTTTTCATCGCATCAATTGCAGTATTACCAGTTACAAATATACTATTTTCCTTTTTCCCCTCATCTAATAAATTTTTAGCACTTAAAACTGTTGGTGCAAAATGCATATCAGCCAAGCATCCAACCATTTGACGATTCATCTCTTCTGGATATGGTGAATATTTATTCCATGTTCTAAGTCCTGCCTCGACATGTCCAATAGATACTCCGTTATAAAAAGCTGCCAAAGCACCCGCAAATGTAGTTGTTGTATCGCCATGCACAAGAACAATATCAGGATTTTCTTTTTTAATAATTTCGTCTACTCTGGTTAGAACCTTTGTGGTTACTTCTCCCAAAGTTTGTCCCTGCTTCATAATATTCAAATCGTAATCAGGGATAATATCAAAGGCTTCTAACACTTGATCTAACATCTCTCTATGTTGGGCTGTTACACATACAATTGTGTCAATTTCTTTCCGACTTTTTAATTCTTTTACCAGAGGAGCCATTTTAATTGCTTCTGGTCTTGTTCCAAATATTGTCATTACCTTTATCATACTACTGCCTCTTTTCTAGCTCTTTTTTTAGTTTTCTTATTTCAGAAATATATCTTATGTTACTATGATAAAATCGTTTTATTCGTTTGGGTTCTTTTATTAATCGATAAAGCCATTCTAGTCCAAGTCTTTGAAAAGCTTTAGGAGCACGTTTTTTACTTCCACTAATAACATCTAAAGAACCACCTACCCCAACAAAAATTCCATGTTCAAAATCATTTAGATGTTTATATATTAATTTTTCTTGAACTGGGATTCCCAAAGCAACCAAAATAATATCTGGCTTTACCTGTTTAATTTTTGCAAAATCCTTATCTTTATTTTTTCCATAGCCATTCACAGCTCCTAACAATCTCAAATTTGGATAATCTGTTCTTATCTTTGTAATCATTTTTTCTTTTACTTCTTCACTAGCACCTAATAAATAAATACTTTTCTTATTTTTATTTCCCTCTTTTAATAACATCCAAGAAATTTCAATTCCAGGAATCCTTTCTTTAATCGGAACTCCTATCATATTTGCCCCTTTTACGATTCCAATCCCATCTGGGACAACAGTAACTGCCTGATCTAATAATATCGTTTCCAATTCTCTTTCTTCTGTTGCAGATATAAATGTTTCCGGATTTGCAGTTACAATAAACATTTTTTTATTTTGTTTCAAATTTCCTGTCACTAATTTTTCAAATTGTTCAAAACTACCTCGATATAATCTATCGAAAAATTTTTTCATACTACTCCTCCATCTTTGATAAAAATGTTAACCATTTATTTTTTACTGCTTCAAATGAGTATTGTTCCACACTTTTTTTTGCATTTTCTCCTAATTTTTTTCTTTTTTCTTTATCTTTAATTAATTTTTCTATTTTATTAGCCATTTTTTTTATATCTCTATTTTCAATTAAATAACCATTCAATCCATTTTCAATAATTTCGTGTGGACCTCTTGCACTAGAAAATGCAAGTAACGGAATGCCACAAGAGGCTGCTTCTAACAAAACAATTCCAAAGGATTCTTCATAAGAACACATCACATAAATAGAAGAGTGGGCTAACATCTGGTAAATATAATTTTTATCTTGAAACCCATGTAATATTACAGAATCAAAAAGTTTTTTTTCATTTATTTTTTCCTTGAGAAGATTCATTTCGTCACCATCACCAATAATGTTTAGTTTCCAAGTTGGATATTTTTGATAAACGAGTTCAAAAACATCAATCAAATCTAGATATCCTTTTTCATGAGAAATTCTTCCTATAGAGATCAAATTCTTCTCCTCTAATTTAGAATATTTTATAGAAGCATTTTCTAAAGAATTTGGCATAAATAAGCAATGGGTCCTATTATTTTGAATGTATTTTTGGTAATCTTCTGTTAGTTCCCTGGATACAGGGAGTAAATAATCAATACCCCTACAGGCCTTTTTTAATTGTTTTATATATTTTTGATTATGATTATGATGTCTATGCTCTTGAGCCATTGTTATTACATTTTTTTTCGCATATTTACTTAGTAAATTTGTATATAAAATTCTACTAGAAATTATTATATTTGCATTGCTATTTTTTATATATTGTTTCATCAGTTTTGTTCTTAAATTCAAAATACGAACGCTTTTTATACCTTCTTTAAAGGCATTCCATAAGTGACCAGCTTTTAAGCATTGCTCAAACTCTTTTCGATTTGGTTTGGTATTCGTTAAATAGGTAATTGTTACTTTAGGATTTATTTTGTAAGGAATTTTTTGTACAGTTTGATAGGCAACAACTAATTCTACTTGATAATTATCACATAACATATTAGCTAAGTTTACAATTGCCTGCTCTGTTCCACCATAGCCTAAATGTAATCCTAAAATGGCAATTTTTTTCATTTATTTCACCTACTTTGTTAATTTAATTTTTGGATTAATACATAAAAATTGTGTTATTTGAATTGCTTTTTCTTTTTCTTCTTCCGTTTTTACAATCACTTCATCAAATCCCTTTTGCATTTCTTCTAACATTTTCTGATAAAATTCTGGCAAGTTATTTTCTAATAATCGCTTATTAAATTTTCGCATATCATTTCCTTGATAAATCTCTTCTCCATGATATATTTTAGAAAATTCTATTTTTCTTTTCTTTTCTTGTTTATAAAACTCAACTAGGCTATTTAAAAATATATTTCGTTTATAATCCTCTCCAAATCTTTTTTGAATTACAAACTCCAATATTTGCGATTTATTTTGACATTCTCTTTCATAATATTTTGGTTTATAAATTTTTAATAAATGAAGATGAGAAAAAATTCTAAATATAATATATTGTTTTTTATAATTTGGGATATCATAGAATTTCATTAAACTTGTAAGTGTTCGTAGTTCTCCATTTATCACGTTCAATTTTCCTAGTTCATTATTAATATAATTTTCGCTATGAACTCGATATTTTAACATTTCAAATTCTACAGTTTCTACATTTAATGTTGTAACTTTTTTCCCAATATTTAACCAAAATGGCATATTCCATGTCAAATAAGTTTCTTTTATTTTACTTATATAAATTTCTTTTTTAAAGAAACCAACATCAGCATATAGATTCCTACCTAGCCACAACATTTGTATTACAGGTATTTTTTTATTTTTGGAATATGATAATACTTCTTGGCAACCTTTTAGTCTTCCTTTTTCATTAATGAGTAGTAAAGGGGCTATAATAGCATCTAATTCTTTATGTTCATTCATATAGGAAACCGCTTTTTCAAATGTGTCTGATGAAGCTAATAAATCATCAGAATGCAGAATAAACACATAGTCCCCTGTAATATATTTTGTTCCATGAATAATCGCTTTCAATTGATCCTGATTTTTTTGGTAAATATATTGAATTTTATTTTCTTTATCATACTTTTTTTGATATTCGTTAATTAATCGCTTAGTATCATCTGTAGAGCCATCATCTACAATGACTAGCTCCCAATTTTGATATGTTTGCTTCATTAAACTATCAAGTGAAACTTGAATGGTTTTAGAATCATTATAAGTAGGCATAATAACAGATACCTTTTTATCAAAGATCCTATTTCTATAAAATACAGATTGCACTAATTGACCAATAACAAATCCTAGAATAATGGAAACAACAAGTCCATCCATAACATTTCCACTATAGTAGGCTGCAAACAGAGCAATTCCTATAGAAAGTGTCAAAGAACAATTATAAAATGTAACTTTTCTTTTGAAATAGAGCAACATAACCATCATGCAAAAAAATAAAATGATTAAATATGGAAATAAGAATAATGTTAATCCAATCCATCCTAAGGAATAATAGTGAGATAAAAAATCACGTTCTAAATTAAAAACATTAGACATTGTTGAATAAGTAATTCCTAAGTAATCATCTTTTTTATCATTACGTAATTCTTTTATTCGCTTTAGCATATCCTCCTCAATTACTCTATAATTAATTCGGTCATTTAATGGTTTTCTAATTTCATTATACCAAAAGAATGGATCTTCTTTATACGAATAAGCAATCTCTACAAAATCTTTCAAAAATCCAAATTTACCATATTCTTCATGAATAAATGAAATTAAATATTGTTTTTGCTCTTCTTCACTATTCAAATTTTTTAATTGTTTTTCTACGGCATCTAATTTTTCCTGTTCTAATTCACTTTGTGATTTACACATTTCATTTGGCTCTACATATGTAATATGATTATAGTATTTATATTGTACGGGATTAGTATATACAAATCGTAACTCTCTACATTGCTTTGTCTTTTTATTTTCTGTTTGATTTTCTTCCTTTACAATAGAATTTTTTGATTCATTAGTTTCTACTTTTTCATTTTCTATTTTATTTTGTAAATTATTAGTATTTTCGTTTTTCGTTTCTTTTTCTACGGTTTCCTTTGTATAATTTGTACTTATCTCTTCACTCACAGAACTACGATTTTTCATTGGGGTTTTTGGATAAATTATAATACTTAACCCCAATAATATTGCAAATACAATAACTGGTTTTATAGAAAAATAAAGTTCCTTTTTAATAAAGCAAAAGAAAATATATAAAAATGTCATAATTCCAAATATTAAAATAAATCCTAAAGTAGCGACTTTGGTTCCTAACATAAAAGTTGCCAAAAGTTGAATTATTACCAAACAAATATTTTTAAAATTTGGCTTTTTTATTACAAAGTAAAATAAAATGGGGGTAAGTAATAATTCTAAAGCTGCAATTTGATTTGCATACATGAAAAATCCTTTCGAAGAATAAATTGTATATGGAACATTTTTTCTTGTAAACCAATCTAAAATAGACCCCCCTATTTTTAAATTTGTATATGAGTTTAATGAAATTCCAAGTAAATTAGTTACAACAATACTCCCTGAAACAAGTATCACCAGCCATGTAATAATCGTTTCTACTTGCTTTTTAGAAAATTTGATGTAATAAGATATCAAAACCATGGCAAGAGGCAATAACATTCTAATAATATAAAATAATTCTGTTGACAAATTATACCTAACATTCGCTGTGGTAACTGCATGAAAATGGTGTAATATAGTATAAATAACGATCAAAACTAAATAAACACCAATCCATATATGTTTCTTTTCCCACTTTACTGTAATCAGTAACAATAGTATTAAAAGTCCCATTACTCCAATTCTTATAATCGTTGATGGGGAAAAGTGAAAGAAAGAAATCACTTCTGGTTCAAATAATATATAAATATCTAAAATGGGTTGAATGATTAAAAATATCATACATAATTTTAATAATAAATTTTTTTCTAATATTGCCTGTTTCATGTATCATTCTCCTTACGATATTTTGTCTTTTTTTACATTATATCAAAAAAAGAGAATGATTTCTACCATTCTACTCTCTTTCTTTATGGAATTTGTAAAATCAAAGTTTACCTTTTATTTTTCTGAAGCTTATTTTTGATATTTTTATAAATAGAATAAAAATAAATCGTGACTTTATTATTGAGTTTCATTCTCAAAAACTCATGTAGTCTTGCTTTCCATTTACTATTATCTAGCCAAGAACCTAAAAACACATGAACCGTAATCGAATCTCTAGAGGGATTGCATAACACGCCTTCTTTATAAACATGAATTCCCGTTTTTAACTCTTGTTCTATATTTCCTTTTTGACATCCATATTTTTCAATCAATAGATTGGATACAGATATCGTATTATTATCCTCAAAATGAAAACGATAATTTTCGAGTTCGTCATAGTAATCTAACATATCCTTAATCAAAGGATGACCAGCTTCTGCACCAAATACCGCGGTAAATGGATAATCAGGATGTTCATAGCCAACAAAAGCCTTATTTTCTAATAATGGATCTAAGCTATCTATCACAAAAACATCAGTATCTAAATAAATTCCACCTTGATTATAAATAGCATATGCTCTTACATAATCACTTACAAAAGCCCATTTTTTTGCCTTATAAGCAGCTTCTACAAAAGGATGCGAATGAATGTCAAAATTAGATTCATTCCACTCAATTATCTCGTAATCTTTCAAATACTTCTTCCATGTTTTCATACATTTTTTTATTTTTTTCGGTTTTTCTTTGCCACCCATCCAAACATAATGAATTTTTTTAGGTATTGCCATTTAAACTACCTCCACTCTAATTTCAACATAAGGATACAAGCATAAAAATTTAAGTAAATCAAGTGCTAGTTCCTTTTGTTTTTGATTTCTAACAATAATTGTATCAAACCCCTTTTTCATTTCTTCAAACATTTTTATATAAATACTAGGTAAATTATGATTGAGTAACTGTTTAGTAAATGTTCGTATATCTTTTCCCCTATAAATTTCTTCTTCCCTTAAATCTCCTAAATTAATTTTTCTACTACTTTTATTTTTATAAAAAGATACCAAGGAAGTTAAAAATATATTATCAGAATAACCATTTTTATAAGTGTGCAAAATCGCTTTCTCAATAATTTTGGCTTTATTTTTTTGACTTTTCTTCAAATAAATAGGATGAAAATATGGTGTCAATCTTAATTTTCTAATTCCTTTCATTCTTAAAAACTGCAAAATCATTCTTTGAAAAGAATAACAGGGAACATGATAATTGCTCATTAACCTTGTAAGAGTCCGTAATTCTCCATTTAAAGCGTTAAACTTTCCAAGTTCACTACTCACATAATTGGTACTATGAATCCGATATTTCAAAATAGGAAAGGGAGCTTTTTTCATAGAAGTCATTTCACATTCATCCATTTTAATCCAAAAAGGAGTATTCCAAGTAAGATAATTTGGATATACATTTGAAAATAGATTTTCCTTTTTTTGAAGTGAAACATCACCGTAAATATTGGCTCCATAGTTAAGCATTACCAAAACTGGTATATATGCTTTTTTCACATAATTTAAAGCTTTCCAACAATTGGTAACCTGATCATTTTCATCAATAATGAGTAGGTCCCCTATCATGGCATCACAATCTGGATTTTGTGCTAAAAACGCTACTCCTTTTTCTAAAAAATCATCACTTGGAAACAAATCATCAGAATGAAGTGTATAAACATAGTCCCCTGTAATATAATCCATTCCATGAATAATCGCACTTAATTGATCCTTATTTTCTTGATAAATATAAATAATTTTATCTCCTAATTGTTTCTCTTTTTTATATTTATCAATAATTTCTTTGGTATTATCTGTTGAACCATCATCAATAATAATATGTTCCCAGTTTTGATATGTTTGATGATACACGGACTCTAACATTTTTAAAATACTTTCTGCGTCATTATAAGTAGGTGTTAAAATAGATACTTTTTTCATACATTTTTACTCCTTTTTAAAAATTTTTTTAATCCAAATCGGTCTATGAATTTCAAATCATGATTCAAATAAAAATAACCGGTTACAATCATAAAATTCAAGATAAAAATCACACATGAATAGCAAAACCAAACCAAAATAGAAGTATATTCAAATTGATTTATTACATAAAATATAAGAACGGATAAAATAGTAATTACGATATATTTTAAATTATTGAATTGATATTTGTGAATACTCTTTTTTAATAATTCTCTATGAATAGTAATTGACTTAGGAATATAATCCGCTATGATAAAAGAAATTAAAGTGGCGATTAATACTCCAGCAATTCCTAAAAAATGAACCAAAAGAAGAGACAATGATAAATTGATAATGCATTCTAAAATCACATATTTTTTTACCTTTTCAAACATTCCAGAAGCAAGAGTATATACTTTTAAAGGTGTCCTTACTATTTGATAGTATAAAGAGGCACTAAAAAGGAAAGAAAGCGATAAAGTAGTTGCGATTTTTCCCTCATACCAAATATCAATGAATGGATTAAGTGCAAATAATAATGGCACACACAAAATACCTGCGACATAAAAGCAAAAGGAATTAAATTCTAAAAAAACATCATAACTTTTTTCTTTGTCATTTACAAGTAAATTAGCAACACTACTCATAGTTGCTCCCGTTAATTTGTCGATGATTTGCCGCAATGATTCTACAATGTAATTATAAGCTGTATAAATAACAACGCTTCCTAGTCCAATTACCTTGGTAACAATTAAAATATCAATATTGTTCGTAATTAGATTTCCAATCGTATTAATAAATAAATGTTTGACATCTTTTAATACAGTAAAATCTTTCTTGGCATGATAATCAAGATTTGAATACTGTTTTTTAGAAGCTACCACTAAAATCACATTTGAGAGAATACTCGTTACTAAAAGTGATATTACAATAGCAAGCAAATCACCTCCTACTAATACAATTACAATTTCTATAATCGATTTTAAAACAGTTGTAATCTGGAAAATCAAATTGGGAATGTAACGTTTTTGATCAGCATCGAAAAGCATCCTCTCTGGCATGGTAAAATATAGAACTGATTGACTAATCAAATAGAAAAAGAAAGTTAATTGAATAAATCCTAATTGAATGGTATTAGAGTGTACCAAAAGCCCTACATTGAAAGCAATCATCACTCCTACAATCAAAATTAAAATACCAATAATCCGAAACAAATAACGTGCTGTTGACATAATCGTATTTATTTTTTTTGAATCTTTTTTGGCTAGTGGTTCATAAAGTCGAAATAAAATGGCACTCCCAATTCCCCCCTCAATTAACACCAAATAAGCAACCACTTGGGCATACAACTGATATAATCCTAACTGCTCTTCCCCAAGAAAATTTAAAAATAACTTGGATTTATAAATTCCTAAAAAGGCTATTAGCAATTGAGGAAATACATCTGTTAAAAAATTTAGAATGGTTCTTTTTGTTCTCATATTGTTTTCCTCCTACTAATTAACATTATAACAAAAAATAGAGAACTTTTCTTTCTTTTTTTGTAAACTAATGAAAAAGGTGTCAAATTTGGTTTTCATATTTCCTAAAATAAGATATAATGATAATAGGTGATAATCATGAGCGAAAATGAAAAATTAAAAGAAAAACTAGACTTGTTAAGTTCTTTAAAAGAAGATGAAGAAAACTAAAAGAAAAAAAAGCAAAAACAAGAAAAAAAGAAGACAAAACCAGTAAAGAAAAAAAAGGAAGTAACACCAAAAGCAGAAGCTGTTTTAGAGGAGATTAAAAAGGTCAAAGAGGCAACACCACCTAGAAAGAGGAATTTATTTTTAATCGTTATCTCTTTTATCGCTTTGGTAATCAGTTTAACTTATCTTATTTATAATGTTGTAAAAGCAAATAACCAAGTAAATCAACCCTATTTAATTATCAACAGTTGTTGCTTATTTGTAATTAGTGCAATGTTAGTATTAACTGGTTTTAATAACAATCGGAAAATGCAAAAGAAATTAAATACCATTAATATTACTTTATTTACACTATATACGTTATTTCAATTTCTAGTCACTTCTAATATCGTTACAATACCAACTTTAAAAACGGTTGGAGATTTTAGTAATACCAGTATTAATGAAGTCATTAAATGGTCAAATGAACACCATATCACCTTAGAGCAAACTTATGAATATAGTGATTTGGTTGATTCTGACTTAGTCATTAGTCAAAGTGTTCCAGCAGATACTTTATTAAAGGATATTAAATCTCTAGAGGTTGTTGTATCAAGTGGTCCTAATTATGAATCTATGGTTAGTACTCCAAATATGGTTGGTTGGAATATTGATGATGTAGTCAAAAAAATTAAAGAATTAAAATTAAGTAATGTAAAAATAGATTATGAATTTAATGAAGCAATTGAACGTGATATTGCTTATGAACAAAATAAGTCTGGGGAAATGAGAAGAAATGAAGAATTAGTTTTAAAGTTTTCACTTGGAAAAGAAGCGGATTTAAAGCCAGTAGAATTAATTGACTTAAGTGAAAAAGAAGAATTTGATGCTGTTCTATGGTTAAAAAGAAATGGAATCAAATATGAAATCAGCTATGAATTTGATAATGATATCGAACATGGAAAGGTAATCACTACCACGCCTCCTAAAGGAACTGTCATCAATCAAAAAGAAGAAACGGTTAAATTAGTTATTTCTAAAGGTCCTAAAATCGTTGCTCCTAATCTAATGGCTATGTCACTAGATGAAATTACCGAGTGGGCAATTAAAAATAAAATCATATTGGTTTATGATAGTGAATATAGTGACAAAATAGCAAATGGTAAAATCATTCGCGTGAGTGTGAAAGAAGGAGAGGTTTTAGAAGAAAATGCAAGGATTCAAATCATTACCTCTAGAGGTCCTTTAAAAATGTTTGCTTATACAGATGGAGATATTACTGCTCTTCGCAATTTTGCCTCTGAACATAAATTAACATTAACTGAAAATGAAGAATTTAATGATACGATTGAAAAAGGAAAATTTATCAGTATTTCTAAAAAACCTGGTGATACTATCAATACAGGAGAAGAAATTAAAGTCATTATTTCACTTGGAGCTTCGACAGAGATTCCTAATTTTATAGGAATGAGTGCTAGTAAAGCTGAGTCTACTTGTAAAAATCTAGGTCTTACTTGTAAACTTTCTTATGTATATAGTTCTAAAACCAAAGGAAATGTATTCAATCAAAGTATGACAGCTGGTTCTAAAGTAATTGGAGGAACAAGCTTAGTTTTAACAATTAGTAGTGGTCCTAGACCTGTCAATAATTCTGGGTCAAATAATTCCAGTACAAATAATTCTACAAGTTCTAATAATACAGGTCAAAGTGGTAATACAAATACGCAAACTCCACCTCCTACTCCAACATGTACTTCCTATCAATTGCGTTTAGGAGCTGGAGGAAACATTGAACAGACGAAAGCAATTATCAAAAAATTAAATGAAAACGGTAAGTTCAACTTTGTCTTAGTCAATCCTGGATACGGATCCAATGGTTCTTTAAGAAATGATATGATGTCATTACAAGGAACTACTCATACATCTTGTGAAACTGTCAATATTTATATTATTGATACGTCCAAATAAGAAGCTACAAAAGGCTTCTTTTTTGAACTCAAAAAAACACGATTTTCTCGTGTTTTTAAGATACGATCAATTCGACTGCATTTCCTCGTTCACTTACAATTCTAAATTGATACGTTTTTCCATTTATTGTTTTCGTAATTTTAGATAAATCTTGATTAAATAAATCTGTTAAAGTTGCTACATCTGAAATATTTGATGTAGTCGCAATATAAATCTGATAGGTTCCTTTTTCTAATTTACTAATATCTAAGTTCATATCATACCAAGCTAATGCTTTTGATAGTGAATCTGATTGTGGTAGCACTGGCTCATAGTCACCCTGTATACTATTCAATAAAAATTCTGTTTTTTGATAGTTTTCTTTATTTTCAAAAATAATTTTTCTAGATACTGCTGCCTTTTTAGATAAATCCATTCCATAAGAATAAGTATATCCTTTAATATGTAATAAATTGTCATTTGTAAAATTTAGTTCAAAGAATTGATCAAACTGATTATAAGTATAAACCTTAGTGGTTCTATTTGCTAATTTTCGGTCACGAACGATAAATTCCACTGGTTGTTCAGTAAGATAATAATCATTTTTAATAATTACTTCTTTTTTACCACTATAACTAGTTGCTTGTGGGGCAAACATTCGGTTACTTAAAATAGACATAGAGGCTTCATGATTGGTATACGCCATTACAACAGCAACATAATTTCCATTATCTACGCCATCAAAATCTGTTTCTAATTCAAACCAAGCATAAGAATAATCTTTCTTTCCAAGGCCATAAGAAGGGAATGGTATTTCCTTTGAACTAGTAAGTCTCCTAGCAAATTCTATATAAGCATGATCTATATCTGGGTTTTCTATATCCATTAGCATAACTGCATATTGAATATTGGTATTTAAATTATTATTGATACCTTCTATTGTTTGAAATCCCTTGATATATAATTTTCCATTTTTAACGGAGATATTATCTAAATATAAGAATGAATCTTGTATTTTCAAATCTTCATTTTCAAAGACATTTTGATATACAGCTTTATATGTTGTGGTTTGTGTAGCTGGTACAATTTCTTTATCCCAGCCTACGAAAACATGCTGATCTTTACTTGGTTCCATTGTAAAGTTTGGTTTTTCTCCTAACCCTGTTGTTACCACTTTAGATGTTGTTCCGTCATTAAATTTTCCTCCATTCGCATCAAATGTTATTTGAAACGTTTGATTCGCTTTATAGACTGCTGTATATGTTACATTTTCAGTTGCTGCTACTACTTCTTTATCCCATCCTATAAATTTGGCATCCTTTTTACTTGGTGAACTAATATCAGGAATTACAAATTCTTCTACCGTTAAACTCTTAGGCGTTGTAATATTATCTGGAAATGCTCCTCCATTCGGATTAAACTTAATTGTATAACGTTTTTTTTCTTTGTTTCCATTTCTAACATAAGTCAAATAGGAAGAATGAATATAGCCAATATTGTATTCATAATCATATGCTCCTAACATGCTATAACCTGTTTTGTTATTGTTTAAAGTTGCATCCGTTTGGATTTTATACCATACATTACTACCATTTATCGTTTCCCCGTTCACAGATGATAATATGGTTACTGCATAATTGGTAATTGGGCCTGTTGTATATAAAGTTGCTGAACTTGATGATGGACTCGCTTTGATTGGATAGTTACCTGTTCCCTCTTTGATTCCAATTGCATATTTTGCATAGTCTTGAAATCCATATTTTTTATCAAATTTGTAATAATCTTCTGCTGCTTTTTCTCCCCAATAAGGGTCTGAAGCATATCTTACATTCATACCAGAGCCTTTATCCCCAACAAATGATCCAAAATAATTGCTATTGCTTGGATAAGCATAACGTTCAGAAATAAATACTTTGGAATGAACATAAATGGCTTGAGCAACAGAGGCATAGGAACTAGCACTCGCTCCTGGTGCTGAATCAAAGGCACTATGACTGAAGATATTATTTGTTCTAATTGATAGTGGGGACCTTCCATAGTTCGATTCGTTTTTAGCAACTCCATACATCAATAAGGCATTCGCTCCAAATTCATTTTGATATTGAATAAATGAAGTTTCTTCTCCAAATAGTAAAGATTGATTTGCCTGTAATGTTTGCCCATAAACAGGTTTTGCCTTATAATTACTAAATTCTTGTTTTAGTTGTTCTGATGTATAATTGGAAATAGAACGATGAGATAAAAATTGATAATAGTTGTAATAAGGTGTTTTAGGGTTAATGGCATTCGTATGTACGTTATTTTTATAGTCCCGAATCATGGCACGAAATCCTGCTAAGCTTTCCGTATAAAAATAATGTCCATCATATCCTAAATAAAATTTTCCGTTTTGAAATTCTTTTGGGATTTCATGACTCAAATATAAACGACTCATTTTATAGGCATGAGGAGTACTTGATATATTATGAGTTATAGCCCCATCTTGAATTTCATAGCTTGAAATATATTTATCTTTATAATTTTGTGCATTCATATTAATGATTTCTACTTCACTTGCATTTACCCAGCCAACTACTCCAGATAATTTAAATCGGACCTTGCTTCCATCCTCTGTTGTTTCTAAAAATGCAGCATCAGCTCCGTAGGCTCCATTGGTATACCCTACGTTTTTATTATTATATTCAATCGTATAACTTGTAGTCGCAGACCCCTTTGTATTAAAATTTACAATTGCATAAGTTGCATATAACACTTTTCCATTTTGATAAATGACAAGATTATAATCTTGATTTTCTTTTTCTCTAGTTTGTGCATAAGTATAAGCTTCTTTATAGGTCGAAAATTCTACTTGCTTTGTATTACTATTTCCGCTTTCTAAATAAACATCATAAGTAGAGGCTGCTTTTACTGGAAATGCTAGTGCGAAAAAACAAAATAACATTACGATTACTAATATTAAATTGACACTTTTTTTCATGCCATCACCTTACCTTTTTCATCACTACTATTATATCAAATAATCATATTTTTGTATATGATATTTGTATTTTTTCGTAAAGGGATACGTAACTCACTGTTACAGTTTACGGTTAGTATCAAAATTTATAGAATCATTATATTTATATGAATTACCAATCGTAAAATGAAAGATATACTCAAATTGCGGTTTCTCATTAAAAGCAAAGAAAAATCACGTTTCTGTGATAAATTTATTATAGATTTTTAAAATTTGTAATGTATATTTTTCTTTATAAAGTAATAGATAATTCATTTACTACTACACTTCGATGTGGTATAATTAGTAAAGAGATACGTAATAACTGTTAAGCGTTCCTCATGAAAGTGAGGTGATGTCTATGTGGGAGTGTATTTATGGAATATTTAGTAATGTTAGTTATTCTGATTTTACTTTTAGACCTAAGACCAAAAAACAAAGACTAAAAGAAAACGCTTGGCACTTTGTCAAAGCATTTTCAATACACAATAAGTAGAGACTACGCTTAACTAGCCAAAGTTATACGTGTCTCTTTTATTTTATGAAGTTTCCCTCATCTATCTACATTATACTATTTTTTTTTATTTTATGCAAGTTTCCGATTGGAAATGATAGTGTTTCCAAAGTGAAAGATAAAATTACAAAAAGAAGCCCTTAATCCTAAGAGGCTCCTATGTACTTTCGTACACTTTAATATATGCTCCTCCTTTCAAATAATTACCAAAATAATTGACTTTCTTAAAAAAAATGATTAGAATAAAAATAGGAAGTGAGTTTATGAAAACAGTAAAACAAGTTTGGAAAGAAGAATGGGTTCCTGAAATCAAAGTCGCTTTAAAGCAGTTTAGAAATCCAAAAACCAGGTATCAACAGATTCCCAATTTATTAACTGCCTCTCGTTTGATTTCCCCTTTATTTATTATTCCAATAGCACTTTTTACAAATGTAACAATTACTTTTATTGTTGCTGCTTTATTTGCACTTACTGATGCATTAGACGGAAAAATTGCTAGAAAATTTCATCTACAATCCAAATTGGGTTCTATGCTAGATCCCGTTACTGATAAGTTCTTTGCGTTTGGTTTGCTACTTCCAAATTTCGTGTCATTTCCAATTTCTATTATTGTATTACTTTCATTAGAAATCATTATTGGAATTATTAATTCTTATTCTAAGTTAAAAGGAAATCATCCAGCATCAAATTTGCTTGGAAAAACAAAAACAACTTTTTTATCAATTAGTGCGATTGCAATGTATCTTTGTAATATAGAATCTATTGCATTTATTTTACCATTCTTAATTGGAGTTACCATTTTGTTACAAATATCTGCTGCTATATGTTACCGAAAAATCGATTTAAAATATAGCAAAGCAAAAAAAGAAACAATACTTGCACTTAAGTGATGACATAATGATCACTTTTTATCTATTAGGAGGTGCCTATGAAAAAAGATAACTGTATTTCAATGATTCGTTTTATCTCTTTACTCATGATTATTTCTTGTCATATTCTTCAAGGATTACAAAATGAATTTGCTTTTTGGCTTAATATAGGAGTCCAAATATTTTTCTTTATGTCTGGATATTTATATGGAAAAAAAGAAATCAAAGATTGCAAGCACTTTTATCAAGGTAGATTATTACGGATTCTTTTGCCCAATTTAATTTTAGTACTTGTGATGATATTAATTGATTATTTTGTTTTTGATATTCATTATTCTAAAAGTTTTTTAATTGCCAATCTACTTGGATTTGGTGGTTTTACTGGAACTTTAAAATCTCTTTCTCATACTTGGTTTATTAGTTATATTTTACTTTGCTATCTAATTACTCCAATTTTACAAATCATATTTCAAAAAGAAAATCAATCTAAAAAAAATTTATTTTTTATCATACTTCTATTCATTTTATTTGAAGTCTATCATGTTACCAATATCAATTCAGCATGGATTGGAAACTACATTTTAGGATATTATTTTACAAAGTGTACAAAAAAGAGTAACAAACAGACCTTATTTTTTAAAGTTATTTTTACTCTTTTAATTCTTATATTACCTACTAGTCTCATTTTAAAATACCAATTAATTTCTACTATTCCAACTATTTTATTATCTTACAAAAATTTAATTTGTAATTGGGAACATGTTTTATTAGGAATCACTGTTTTCTTGTTACTATATGAAATAACTTCTCATATCAACGTTAACTCAAAGAAAAATATCGTATTATCTTTTAGTGATCGATATAGTTATTTTATTTATCTTACGCATCAAATTTTCATTTTAAATCATATGTCGATTTTACATTTGACAAAAAGTTTAGTATTCAATATTTTCCTAATTTTTATTTGTTCTGGATTAAGTGGCGTCATTTTATATCATGGTAATAAAATAATCGACAAGTTTTTCAGTAAAAAATTTATTTTGAATCAATAATCGTAATTAATTCTCTGATATTAGAAACGGTTTTTATACTTACTTTTTTTAATTCTTCTATAGAATTTTTCATTGCATAACCTTGATAAATGGCGTTCATAAAAATATCATTTTCACTATCCCCGATTGTGTAAATAGTATCTGTTGGCCAATTGTTTTGTCTTTTTAAAATCTCTATTGCATTTCCTTTATCTACCGCTTCATCCATAATATTAAGCCAATTTTCACTGAAGTATCCTTTTATCGTAGGGAACTTTTTTTGAATATTTTCAAATTCTTTCGTGGCTAAGACATCAATCGGTTTGGCAATGATTTTATTTGCTGCCCTCTTTGTATCTATTACATAGTCTCCATTACAATCAATCAAAATGGAATCAAAAGAATGATTATTTTTAAGTGCTTCAAATAATTCAGAAACAATGTCCTGATTGATGTTTTTTTGATATATCAATGTGTAGTTTTGGTCATAAATGGAAGCTCCATCATTACAGATATAATAAGAAACTGGTACTTCACCTATTTTTAAATCGGATAATAAATATTTCAGATTCCTACCAGTTGCGATTACAAATAGATTTCCCTTGGAAACAAAATCTTTTACTGCTTTCTTGTTTTGTTCAAATTCACTTGTATAAAATGTATTATCAAAATCACTAACTAATATTTTCATATCTTCTTTAATCTTGATTATTTTTTTTCAAGATTCCTTTCATTTTATCTATCAATGAAGTCTTTCCTTTATTAATAGGGTTAATCTGTAAGTCTGGATTAAGAGCGTGAACCTTTTCTACAAATTGTTGATATTCTTCTATACAGTTTTTTCTTGTTTCCTCGTCGATATTAAATTTACAAATAACCGTATCCATAACAATAATCTGCTCCATAATTTCGATTTTCTTCTCTATCGTTTGTTCGCCTGTTGGAAGAGTAGGTTGTAATGTAATAATTCCATCATTTAAAATAGGATATATCATATCACATAAAAATGTTTTTAATAACATAAGTTTATTTACCATATCCTCTTCTGCGTAGGAAGAACCACCATTCATTTTTTTTATGCACATATTAAAATAACGAGAAAATAATTCAAAGTATTCCATAAATAAAGAAATACTTTCTTGGGCATATTCTTCTGGACTAATAGTATCTTCGTTTAATAATTCTACCGTTCGTTTAAAGCCTATAATGGCAGGGGCTAAATCAAATTCTTCATAATTAGACGGAATTGATTTACAAAGTCCTTCTCTATAAATTGCGTGCCAGTTGTTTGGTTCGATTTCAAGGGCAGAAATGTAGTGTTTTAAGGCACCATCATAATCATAACTCTCAAATGCTCTATCCCCTAATATAATATAGTTGTTAGCAGTTGGTTGATTTACAATATTCACATTTTTGACGATATCTTTAATCAATATTTCTGTGCCACAAAAGCTACAATACCCTTTTTGGAGGTTTTTCGCAAGTTCAATTTTAGCTCCACATTGGGGGCAAATAGCAGGTATTAGTGTATCGTTTTTTTTCATTCTCTCAACTCCCTACATTAAATTTTCACTATTATTATATCATTCTTAATATCTTTTGAAAATCATTTTTAGATTATATCATAGAAAAAAAGCCTTACTTGGCTTTTTTCTACATCATATTTTCTAACTGTTTATCTGCCTTTTTCACAGTCTTATTAACGACTTGTTCCATTTTCTTCATTACTGGCTTATTGTATTTTTGATACATTAAAACAGTTCCTGCACCTAATCCTAAAAGTGCGATATCTTTCATTTTCATAACTCTCACCTCTTAGCTAGAATCTATGATTTCGTATAGAAACTTTCTATACATTGTTATTTTGTGTAGTTTATCTTAGAATTATACAATTGTTTTTTTAATTTTTCGCAAAAATTCGTTTTTCTCGATCTTTCTTCTTGGTGATTAATACTGTAAACAAATGCTTCTGGTTCTCCAAGTAAAATGAGTTTTCGTTTGGCTCTTGTCACGGCTGTATAGACAAGTTTTTGATAAAGCATCCTTTTATAACTTATACTAATTGGCATGACAACGACTTCAAATTCACTTCCTTGTGATTTATGAATGCTAATAATAAATCCATGTTTCATTTTATTAAAATCTTTCGGAATATATTTTACTATATTTCCATCGTAGTCTACATATATTTCATTCTTTCCACTTTTACTAGTGTTTGCATACATAATTCTAGTAATTATCCCAATATCACCATTGAATATATTTTCATCTGGCATATTCACCAACTGTAAAACTTTATCATTTTCACGAAAAATAATATCTCCTATTTTTAGTTCTCGTTTATTTTCATCTGGTGGATTAAAAACATCTTGCAGTTCTTTGTTTAAATTATCAATTCCATTTGGTCCAGCATACATAGGTGCCATAACTTGAACCCTTTTATAATCGTATCCTTTATCTTTAATTTGTTTGCAAACTCTTTTTAAGTTTTCACGAATACTAACAGAATTACATTCTAAAAAGGTATAGTCACTTTTCGTTTGTAAAAAATCTTTACTCAATTCATTATTTTTGATTTCTTGAGCAAGAGTAGGAATATAAGAATTTTCGTCTTGACGATATAATAAATCTAAGTGGACAGTATCAATCGTCCCACTTAAAATGAAATCTTTTAGTAGTTGTCCTGGTCCTACACTAGGAAGCTGATTATAATCTCCTACTAAAATAAGTTTAATATTATTGGTAAGTCCCCTTAATAAATGATCAAATAATGATAAATCAATCATACTCACTTCATCGATAATAATTAGTCTACTATTATCTTTATTATATTCATCGACACCAAATCGATTTGTTTCTTTATTCCATTTTAAAAATCGGTGAATGGTTGTAGCTGGAAATAGTGTTGCCTCACTCATACGTTTGCTTGCTCTTCCAGTTGGTGCTAGTAAAGCAAGCTCTTGTTTTACTTCATCATCTTTTAATTTATGTATGTTCTTATATAATTCAACAATGGCTTTGATGATTGTGGTTTTTCCTGTGCCTGGACCACCTGTAATGATTAAAATATTTTTATTTAGTGCTTTTCGAATGGCTTCTTTTTGCTTTTCGTTATAAAAAATTCCAGATGATTCTTCTAATTCTTTTAGTTTTTTTTCTACATTTTTATCAATAGATTCTGTTTTGTTTGTTAAAATTTTAAGTTTATTTAGGATTTCTTGTTCGGATTCATATATTTCTTTTAAGTAATAAGCACTATCTTCTTTCACTACTTTTTCTTCTATTATTATTTCTTCTAAATATTCGTGAAATTGTTCGTTATTTAAATCAAACCTAAGAAATTGAATGGTTGCATCGTAAATTTCTTCTTCTGTTAAAAAGGTGTCTCCATTTTGAAAGGTAAGTTGTTTCATGGTGTAAAGAATACAAGCTTTGATTCTACTTTCATTATCAGCCTCGATGTTTAGGTGAAAGGCAATTTTATCCACTTTAGAAAAAGTAACTTCTTCCAAATCATCAATCAGTGTATAGATATCATGTTCAATAATTTGAATGGTATTACTTTTATATTTATTATAAATCAAAAGGGAATCTTTCATACTAAATCCTAGTTCTGTTAAATAAACAATGGTTTTATGGCTTTCCTCGTATTTTGAAAGTGTTTTATAAATCAATTTGGCATTTTTATCAGTGAGTTTTGGCACTAAGTTAAGACAACTTGGATCTTCTAGGATTCGTTCTAATGTGTGCTCTCCTAAGGTTTCAACAATGGTAAGTGCTAATTTTTCTCCAATTCCTTTAAACAAATCACTAGATAAAAATTCAACAATTCCGTCTTTATCTTCTGGTTTTACTCGTTCATATTCAGTAACTTGAAATTGCAATCCATATTTAGGGTGTTCTAGTTCTTCTCCATAGAAAAAATAAGTATCATCTTCATTTAGTTCATGAAAATATCCAGTAAAAGTAATTGTTTTATTGACATAAGATTCTAAAGCATCAATGTTCGTTTCTTTCACCCTAAAAATACCTACTACATATCCTTTTTCAGAAGAAAAAATACTTCGCCTATAATTTCCTTTGATATATTTTTTATCTTCCATAATAAGCTTCATTCCTTTCACTTCGTTCAAAGCACATATAGCTATGAATACATTATTTTCAAGTTATCATTTAACTTCTTTTTTAGTATATCATTTAAACGTATGTTCGTCAATATTGAGAAAGAAAAAAGATAATCTTCTTTATTTCTTAATAAGTTTTTTATCTTCTTGATGCGTCTTTAAAATGTCGGAGAGCATGGTTTCTAATTCTTCATCATAAAAAATATCTCTTGCACCTGTTTTATATAATTCTTCTTTCGTTGTTAATGAATCTATTCCATCATATATAAATTCACTTCCTGTATATTGATGGTTATTACCAGATGGTTTTAATCTTCCACTTGAAAATTCTTGACCATCTAAGCTCATAGTATAGTAGTCAAATACCTCACTTAAGATTCCACTTACTAATTTTATTTCTGTGTTTTTAGAATTTTTTAATACCGTAGATAGTTCTGTTTCGTTTGGACATTCTATTTCGATTCCTTGAAATTCCCTTGTTTCACTTAAAAACCCTATCATATTATAAAATCTAACTTCTTCACAGTAATTGTATGTAACTCCTTTTAATACCATTATTGGTTGTTTCATATGTTTCATTCCTTTCTAATAAATACTGTTTTAGCGGACAAAAAAGAAAGTACTTCACTTCCTTTTTTCGGCCTATCAGCAACAGCGTTCAATTATTATAGCACTTTTTTTTATATTTTTCAAATTTTTTTGATAGCAAATTTTGGTGTAGTTCATTCAAACCAAACTTTGACTTTTCTAGAACATCGCTTGTAATCTTTTTCTGAGCATTTTTTTAGAAAAAATTATTTTCTCTACCGCCTTTTAAACAGAATCTAATCTTTTTACTTTTATTTTATTTTTTTCTTCTACTTTTTCTAAACTCTCTTGTGCTTTTAAAATCTCTTTTTCTTTTTCTAGCAAAGTCTTTTCAATTGCTTTTATTTTATCTTTCATTTGCTCATACTCATCAAAAGATACTTTCCCGTAAAACTCATTTTCTAGTTCTTTTTTTAAATCTGATAATTGTTCTAAAGAATCAACAATTAAGTCCTTAGTTTTCAATAAAGCTACTTTTTCACTATAAATCATTTTTGATAAATCTTTAAATTCAATATAAGAAACTTGTTCTTCTTCTTTTTTAAAACTATTTTTAAGTCCTCGAATACTATTATTAATTAATGTAATTCCAACTACAGTTCCAAAAATCTTTTTTCTAGAAAATGGAATTGTAAAAACACCAAGAGTAAATTTTAATACATTAGAAATTAAATGATGAATCCCTTGGAAATGATATTTTTTCTTGACAGTAATATCTAAAGTGTTTACTTTTTTATTTAAATATTTTAAATAATCTTTTTGTCTGTTTATTTCAGATTGAATTAAAATTTCCGCTTCTTTACTCGCTTGTAATTTGGTCTTATAAAGTTTTAATTTTAATTGTTTTTTTTCTTCTTCGTCATTCTTTTTTTTGGCTTCAACATCCTTTAATTTGCTTTCCTTATTATTTTGTTCTTGTTGTTTTTTCTTTTCAGAGTTATCTAATAATGGTTTCTTATTTTCTGTTGTTTTCTTTTTTGAAAATATTCCTGATTGAAGAAGTGCTGGAAAAGCAATTAAAGTTCCACCTGTAAGTGCAATTGACATTCCTTTTTTGGCTTTGTTTTCTATTGTATTTTTTGGAATATGGTTATTTACAATACCGGTTTGTGACATTTTAGGAATGCTTATCTTACTTTCTTCTTTTTTTAATTGTACTGGTATTTTGCTTTTTTCTATTTGTGTTTTTAACGGAGTTGTTGTTTTTCTTTGTAAATTGGAAAGAGATTTTTTTTCTTCTTTTTTTCCTGTTTGTACATCTTTTCTTACCGTTTGGGTATTATCTTTTAATGATTCTTTTTCTACTTTACGAATTTCTTTTTCAGCATTTAAATTAGAAAGTACTATTTCCATACGTTTTAATTCTTGTTTGCATAAAACTTCCATTTGTGATAAATCCGACATACTTTTCTCTACTTTGATTTTTTGATTTGTAGTTGGTATTGTTACTATTAATTTAGAAAAAGCAGGATTTTTTTTCACGATACTGTGATATTGGTTTTGTAAATTTTCGATTTGTTTCATTTGAGATTTTAATTGTTTATTCTTGTTTTCTAAGCTTGTTTTTTCTTTTGGTTGTTTTTGAACTTCTTTTTTTAATGTATCTATCGTTTTTATAGAAGATGCCACGATTTGAGTTAATTTCGTTTTTACTTCTTCATTAGAAGCCATTCCTACTTTCTTTGTTTCAGCTACCTCAATTACTTTATCTGGCTTTTTACCAATTGGATATAAAGTAACTACTACTCCTTCTTTTTTTCTAAAAATAGATGGACTTTTTGATAGTTTCCAATTTATCTTTGGTTCTTGATTATAAAATAGTTCTCTATCCCATTTCTTTTTTGCTTCTTCTTTTTGTTTCTTTTTTAATAATTTTTGTTGTTTTCTTTTTTCTTTTTTTTCTAAAAAAAGACGAATTAACCAAAATTGATAAATTCTATTTCTTACAGAACCTTTTGCTCCTCTTCCATGCATAGTATGATCACTTCCTATTCCATTATATCAGAAAAAGAATGATTTTTATCACCATTCTACTTGATTTTTCCGATATGATTAAGTGGGAAAATACGGAAACTAGCAGTTCCTAATATTTCTTCTTTTTTAATGAAGCCAATAACTCTACTATCTGTTGAATTATTTCTGTTATCTCCCATTACAAAATAATAGTTTTCAGGGATTTCTTGTTCTAATTCAAAATCTTTGGTAATGTCACTATAAGGATCTATTACTTTTTTTCCATTCACAAAAAGTTGGCCATTTGTATATTTGATTTTGTCTTTTGGAAGTCCAATAATTCTCTTTACCAATTTTGAATTTTGATAATTTAATATTACAATATCCCCATATTGATATTTTTTATCATATTTCTTTAGCATAATAATATCTTTGTCTTTTAGTGTTGGATCCATTGAGGAACCATCTACTCTAACAGGAGTTATAATAAAGGATCTAATGAAAACGACTGCAATAATAATGCCAATATAAGGTAAAAATTTTTTTATCCATTCCATACTATCACCTATAGTAAAAAAAGGCTATACTGCCTTATTTCTTCTTTCTTTAATACGAACTTGACCTTTAATGTCTCTTAAGTAACGAAGTTTTGCTTGTCTCACTTTACCACGTCTAGTAACTGTAACAGAATCAATTTTTGGCGAATTGATTGGAAAAATTCTTTCTACTCCAACTCCACTTGATATTTTTCTAACAGTAAAAGTTTTTCCTATTCCGCTTCCTTGAATGGCTGTTACAAATCCTTCAAAGGCCTGAATTCTTTCTCTTTTTCCTTCAATGATTTTTACATCAACTCTAACAGTATCACCAACACGAAATTCTGGGATATCTGTTCTAATTTGACTAGCAGTAATTTTTTCTACTAAGTTCATGTTACACTCTCCTTTTATTTTCATTGTAATCATTGTAAAATAGGAGCTGTTTATATACAAGCGGATTACAACGTATTAAATTTTATCATATATTTTAAATATATGCAAGCGATTTTTTAAATTTGACGTTATCATTTGTTTTGTTTTCTGAGATTGTTTTCTAATAAATAGTAAATTTATTAGAAACATAACAATACAATTTATAAAATACCTTTATGTCTTACCTACATTGATAACCGATATGGTTCTTGTTCTGTTCCTTTTCCTGATGTAATTTTTACGGTTGATTCCAGATATAGGACTGGACGGACCCCATTAGTTTGGTTCACACCATAGTTGCCAATCCCCCCTTTCGTGGACACATACCACACGTAGAATGTGTAACCGATAGTCGGTGTAATCGTCCATTGAATCGTACTACTATTATTAAATAGGTAATTATTACTTATACATGCATTATTAGTAGGATTTAAGCCTGTTGTTCTTTTGCAACTTGCATTATTTGAACCATATCCATAATCGGTTACACTCATTAATCCTATATACCCTTTATTAGATACATTTCTTTCATTATCTTCAAAGTTCGCTAATGTTGGATTATTATCTATTCCACCTGTATACCATGTTCCATTTGCAATATAGCTTCTACTTGTCTCATCGATATAATTTGTATTACTATAAAAACTTGCCCCATTTAATTCTGTTTTCAAATCCGCTGGTCTATCCCAATTGTTTGAGCCATAGGTTCCTCCAGTCGTATCCCATGCTTTACTTGCACTATAGAAACTGTTTTTAATTATCTTCACTTTTCCGTCTATTATTCCAATTATTCGATATAAATGATTTTCATCACAGGCCTCATTCTCTGTTCCAAAACATACCCAGTTATTGGGATTACTTCCTGCATATCTTTTATTTCCTAGGTTATCCGTTCTAATAGAACCATTTTCTCCTACTTCTGCTGTCATTTTTTCTTCCGTCAACAAAGTACCTGATGATTTCACTACAATTGTTTTATTTGCTGTTACTGTATTTCCGTTTTCTGTTACAGTACATTCTATAACATGTGTTCCACTATCTAAACTACTTGTATTGGTTATTTCTACATCTCCATTTGATGTATCTATACATCTAGTACTCCCCGACAAAATATTAAAATACTCTAATATAGACTTATCTAATCCTTTTTCTATCGTTTCACTTTTTGAATCTTTTACGGAAATAAGGGGTAATTCACTTCCGTCTGGTATTTTACATTTATCTTTTTCATACTTGATTAATCTTATATTCGTATCGGTTTTACTTTTTATTGCACACCATTCATTATTATGAATAGCCAAACCTATTTCTCCACTTTTACTGAGTGTTAAAATACCACCCTTTGGTTTCGAACCACTATAGGATAATTCATTAGTTGTTCCCTCTTCAAATGAAAACACTTGGTCTACTGGATTATTTTCTTCTAATATACTCTCTGCATAATAACTTTTCGCTGCTTCCATGATTCCATAGGCACTATCCTGAAAGGCACTTTTCCTAACTTTCGTTAATATACTTAATACAATTGGAGTTGCTATCAAAGCGATTACAGCCAGTATTACTATAACTGCTAGTAATTCTATTAATGTAAAACCTTTATATTCTCTCCTATATGTTCTATTTACTAAATTACGCATATTTTCCCCCTCTTATTATCCTATGTTTTTGTTATTCTACATAGATTCTTACCTATTCTCATTCTATCATAATGACATTACTTCTGTAAATGCTATTTTTTGATTTGTTCAAAATAAATAATACTCAGATTTTTCTTTAACCTGAGTATCTTCTTTTATCAAAATCTAACTCTTTAACTTTCTACTTTTTTTAACTTTTGAATTTCATTCTTTGAAAGATTGGTTACTTCCATAATAAGTTCTATTGGAAAACCTTTTGATAATAATTTACTAGCTGTTTCTAATATTCCAATTTTTTTACCCTTTTTTTCACCTTGTTTTTCGCCTCTTTGCTCTCCTATTTTTTCACCCTCTATTCTTCCCTCTCTATGTGCTTCCATTCTTGTAAACTTAATCTCATCTTCTCTTGTCCACATATCTACTGTTACCTCCATTCTTTCATATTCTTTCTCATCTGAATTAAACTTTATGATTTCTTTTACTATGGGTCCAAATTTTGTATCACTTTCTAGTTCTTTTAATTCTTCTTTTTTCTTAGCATGAAATAATAAATGATACTTCTCTTCTCTTTCTTTTAAATTTTGAATATTACAGATTTTAACCTTTAAATTGTCTCCAAATTTTTGATACAGTTCGGTTTCTAACATTTGGTACTCTAATAATTCTTTTTCTCCATAATGATAATTTAAAAACCAATATAACGTAACAGGTTTTATTTCTTCATACTTTCTATCTTTCTTTTTCCACTGCATTCCATATAATTTCGATAAATAAATCATACTTCTATTTTCCAAACTTCCATTTTTCCTATTCTGCATTTCTACAATGATTATTTCTTTTTCATTTTTAAGAACCAAATCCGTT
>CAYYCR010000004.1:0-24774 GCA_964470385.1 uncultured Muribaculaceae bacterium
ATCAATATAATTTACAGTTTCATTACCCTTATAGGAATTATTCAGACGTTAAAATTGCTCCTTTTTATAGGAACTATTCAAAAACTATTGACATATCTAAAAATATAACATTTTCATTTAAAATTAACTAATAGGTAGTTTTATATTTCGCATTTTATGTGTAACATTTTTACTAAAAAATCATAAAATTTTCAACAACTTACACATTTTTCTTGACAAACTCATAATTTTCGTTAGTTTGTAATGTTATTGCTTAAATGGGGTTTCAAAAGGGAATCTCCCTTTGCACACATCGTTATTGGCTTCGTCATATCGTAGTGTGTTACTTATTTAGATTACAAATAAGTTTTTACAAAATAAAAGAACTAATTAGAATTTTCATCTTGTTTTCTAGGTTTTAATTCCAATTTTAAGGTTTTATTTTTTTGTAATGGAACACTAATACTCAGTTGCTCATCTGGAGTATAATGGCTTTGCTGTTCTTCCAACATTTGATCTACTTTTTTAAAGTATGATAAATAATCACGATATTGTCTTAATTGTTCATAAGTATCAGTTTCTAATAATTCTTCAAAAGTTATATTTTTTTCTTTTTCACACTTATTTACAACTTTATAAGTATGCTCGCTTAATAATGAATCTTCTTTTATTAATTCTTCTTTTAATTTATTTTTCTTGGCTTCTTCACGAGGTTCACCTTTTTTTATAACTTGATTAATTCTAATATGATTATATCTTTGTAACATAATACAATATATATTAGTAGTAACAAAAAAAAGTGTTATTATTGTAGTAGAGATTGAAGCAGTACTTCCAATAATTTTTAAAAAGCATGGGATACACATTATTAAAGAAAATATATGCATCCCTGCATTGAAAAGTAATTTCTTTTTAAAATCTCTTAAATCTTGTATTCCATGTCCCTTTTTCATCTTATAATTAGCAGGTACATTATAAATAAGGTTGTATCTTTCTTCTTTTGTCATTTCACGAGTAATCGGTATTATAAGAATATAAACTAACTTATAAACTAACTTAAAAAGCATTTTTCTAAATGTTTTTATTCCTAATAATTCATAAATTTTTAATTCAATATTTTTTTTCTTTTTATTCATTGTTTTAACCTCTCTTTTTTCAAAGTTCCTATATTAAAATTAAAATATTGTCCCATTGAAATTGACTTATATACTAATATAAAAAAACATAAATGTCAAATTTGACACTTGCAAAAATTACTATAATAACGCGTTGTGCTAGTTAAAATTTAGGACATTAGAGATTTGGGTAGAACCACCAATCTCAGTTAGAATATTAAAACATAAGAATTTTACCTCTAACATAGTACAAAGACCTAAAATAGAATTGATTCTTACTCGTTCAATATCAAAGTGTTCAATAAGTTGATTAAAGGTAAATTTGGATTTATGTCAAGTTGTTGTGGTTACAGCTAATTCTATGTCTGAAGAAACATTTATAAATTTAGGATTTGATGATTGCTTAAAAAAATACACTTCAAATGATAATGTTGTGAAGTGTATAAAAAAATTAATCAAATAAAGGAACTGTAAGAAATTAGTTATCTTACAGTTCCTTTTATTTAGATTAATTATAAATTCTAATCTTTTCTAAATTAACTAATTCATTTAGAATCAATTCTTTTAGATGATTATATGTAAATAAGTCAAAAAAATCTTAAACAATTCAAAACATATAAAATCATTTTTAGAAAAGTGGGTACTAAAAATTAAAAAAATGGGTACTAATTCAAAAGTTGTTCAAAGGAAAAAACAATTTTTTCTCCCTGGGCCTACAATGAATATCTTTGTTTTCCTTAGTAGTTACAATGTTTTTTTGCAAAAAAAAATTCTTAATTGCTTAAGAATTTTTTTATTTCAAACTGGTGTCCCAGGAGAGATTCGAACCCCCGACCCACGCCTTAGAAGGGCGTTGCTCTATCCAGCTGAGCTACTGAGACATTTGTTCCTAAGAACAAATAAATTATACAACAAAATTCTAGATTATTCAATAGTTTTTATTACACTTTTATAAATTTCTTCATCATCAACAACAAAAGAAACTTGTTCAACATCGTAATTATCTCCTACAGATAAACAGATAGTATAAATAACTTCTTCTAATATATTCTTTTCATCAGCATCATTAAAAATATAAGAATTAAACTCCAAATTCAACTGATAATCAGCTTGTTCCGAAGCAAGCAACTTTACATTTTGATTTAAAAAACTCATTAGATTACTATGATAAAGTGGTGCACTTGCTAGTTCATCTATGATGATATTAATCTTTTCTCGATTATCATTTAAATATTTGGTTACAGGAACATAATAAGTCTCATCATGATATTCATCAATATAATAAATAGTTACCTGATTCACATCCTTATTACTCTTTAAATCATACTCTTTGTTGATTCCAAAATTACGATCTAATGTGGCTGGAAGTGTAATTTTAGACTTTGGAAGATAATTTACAATATCCCCCTCCATGTAAATAATAACTTGCTTAATATCACTAACACTAGTTACTGTATAAACAATCGCTTCTATAATTTTTTCTTCCTCTTCTGCTTTCGCATCCTCTAATAGTTCTTTAGAAAAATTGACTTTTAATAGTCCCTCTTTGTAATCCAAACTAAGAACCTTGGTATCACTAGGAATCACCGCTTGAAACCCATTCGGTATTTTGCTTTCCCCTGCTCCATCTTTAATCAAAACTTCTAATAATTCCTTTACTTTTGTTTCTACGGTTTCAGGATCTTTTGTAGTTGCTACCTTAGTACGTGCAAGTAAACCATTGTGATCATAAAGATATACAGTACTAGTAACCAGCTCCTTATCCACATATTCTAACTCTGTTCCTACTTTGTCTTTTAAACTATAAATATTTTCTTTTGGAATTAAATAAATCAAGAATAAAGCCATAAGAGCTGCCATTGATACTAAAAATTTTCGAATTGTGATTTTTTTTAACATGTCTCCACCTCTACCTAATAGTATGAAAAAAATTGCAAAAGAATGCAATTTTATAAAGAAATTTCACCAAGTTTTAATAATTCTACCACAGCACTAGCACGTCCTTTGACACCAAGCTTTTGCATCACATTAGAAACATGATTCCGAACCGTTTTTTCACTAATTCCCAATCGTTTGGCAATCTCTACTGTCGTATAATTTTCGATTAATAGTTCAAATACTTCTTTTTCTCTTTTTGTTAATATAGTCTTTTTCATTTTCCCCTCACTTTCTAAGTTGGGTGGCTTATATTCTCTCATATTATTTTATGTCGAACTATTTTTTTTGTGAGAATAGAAAGCAAAAGAAAAATTCCAAATTCTACTTTTGGAACTTTACGGAAACATATTTTTTCGTTTTATATTCTTCTTGGACACTTCGCATAATATTATTTGCAATCGTAGTATCATGCTTTTCACTAGAAACAACAACCCTAATTTGATCGTTATCAATTTTTACAAATGACTCTAAATTAAATTTTTCTTTAATCTTCTTTTCCAATTTTTCTTCTTCTCCACGAGTCATATTTAATAATTTTAACTTTTCATAAGCCACATTTTTTTCTTCACTTGTAGCTTCTACACTTGTAAGTACAATTTGTAAATCCTCCATATCTTGTTTCATCTGTTCATCCGCTTCGACTCTAAGAGCAGTTAAAATCTCACTTTCTTCAATTTCAATGGAAGCCTCATTCTTCTCTTCTGTTTTATTTACTTTGGCTACTTCTGCCTCCTTTTTTTTATTTCCTGTCACAAGCAATTCTGAGGGCATTGTAATGTAATAAACACTAAGTACTAATATCAAGCTAAACAACGTCAAAAACCATAAGCTTTTCTTATTTATCATTCTTGTTCCTCCTCTAGTAACTCTAATAAACTATATGAGCAATCTTGAAAAGTATTCTAAAAGTTTTATTTTTTTAAGGTTTTGGGTACACTTTTATTATATATTATAATAGAGTGCTATCTTCTTGACAAGAGTATTGTTATCTATTATACTGTAGATAGTGATTTTTATATTAGAAAGGAGGATATATCATAAAAATCGATTCTATAATTGAAACAATGATTGCTTGTTTAAAAAAGTATTCTCTCATTTTCCATTACTAAAACAACTTGTTTTTGATATTTTCCAAATTGATTTAACTGGATTTTCCTTTATAAGTCCCAAAATAGTGAAACAAAATAAAGACTTATCAAGAGGAGAATACGATTTTATTTTAGAAAATGGAAAAGCTTATTTCATCACCCCATTACAAAATCGAAGAAAAGGAAATTTTGAAAATCAAAGTATGATTTATGCTTCCAAAGCTTATAGTGGCGAGTAACAAAAAAATGATACTCAATATATAGAAATTAAACCCGTTACTTTACTATGGATATTAAACGATAAATATGGAAAAAAAGAATATCTAAACGATCAAATGTTAGAGAAAAAACGAACGAAAAATTTGGAAACAATATCAAAATTAAAATTTTTAATCTCAAACAAAAACATACAAATACACGACTCAAACAATACAAAATACGATTCAATGCGAAAAATGAAAATGAGCTAAAACCATTAGAGAAATATCCAAAACTAAAAGCAATCATTAAACAAATGCAAGCATATAATCAAGATCTAAACACTTATTTAGACATACAAAGGAGGAAAATTATGAATTGGAGGATGGAAGATGAAATTCGCTTTCAAACATCAGAAGCGGTACGTACTGGAAGAATTATAGGAGAACAAATTGTTCTTAAAAGAGGAGAGAAATGTGAAGAAAAGCAAAGTCAAAGAAAAGAAAAATTAAAAATGGCAAGAAACATGCTTCAAAAAAATTTTAGTACCAATATCATCTCTGAAATTACAGGGCTACCAGAACAACAAATCAAAAACATCAATCGTAAGAAAAAAATCAGTTTCTAACAACTGAATTTTTTTATCTAGATTTATTCGTAATTTGTTCTTGTAAAAAACTTAAGAACTCTTCTTTAGAAATCGTAATGGTTTCACTATTTCCATGCTTTCTATAACTAATCAACCCCATATCTCTTTCCTTGTCTCCTAAAATAAGAGTATATGGTATTTTATGGGTTTGACTCTCCCTCATTTTATAACTTAGTTTTTCTTCTCTGTTATCTAATTCTACTCGAATATGATTTTTTTCCAAATATTTTTGAATTTCTCTCGCATATTCCAAATGATATTCATGGTTGACTGGAATAATATTCACTTGTGTCGGTGCTAACCAAACAGGGAAAACCCCTTTAGTTTCTTCAATCAAGAAAGCCACAAAACGATCTAAAGAACCTAATATTGCCCTATGAATTACAACAGGTCTTGCTTTAGCTCCAGATTCATCAATATATGTTAACTCAAATCTTTCTGGTAATTGATAATCTAGTTGAATGGTGGAAAGAGTTACATCATGTCCAATCGCACTTTTAACTTGAACATCTAATTTTGGACCATAAAAGGCTGCTTCTCCCTCTGCTTCGTAAAAGTCTAGTTTTAATTCCTTTAATACTTCACGAAGTTCTTGTTCACTTTTTTCCCATAACTCATCATTGCCAAAATATTTTTCCTTATTTTCTTTATCACGTAATGATAGACGAAAACGATAATTTTCAAATCCAAAGTCTTGATACACCTCTAAAATAAGAGCAACTACTTCCTTAAATTCTTGTTTTATCTGGTTTTCAGTACAAAAAATATGGGAATCATTTTGGGTAAATGCTCTAGTTCTTTCAATACCACATACTGCCCCACTCGCTTCATATCTAAAGTCATTGGCAATTTCAGCAATTCGAAGTGGTAAATCACGATAAGAATGTAGACTATTTTTAAACATCATCATATGGTGAGGACAGTTCATTGGTCTTAATACGTAAGCCTCATTATCTAGTTCCATTGCTGGAAACATATCTTCCTGATAGTGTTCCCAGTGTCCACTCGTTTTATATAATTCTACACTAGCAAGTGATGGGGTCATAACATGTTTATACCCATGTTCATATTCTTTATCTGTAATATAATCTACCAAATTTCTTCTTACAATAAAACCATTAGGAAGCCACATTGGAAGTCCTTTTCCAACAATATCAGAAAACATAAAAATATCTAATTCTTTCCCGATTTTTCGGTGGTCTCTTTCTTTGGCTTCTTCTAACAATTTTAAATGTTCTTCTAAATCTTCTTCATTATCAAAGCAAATTCCATAGATACGTTGCAACATCTTATTGTTAGAGTCTCCTTTCCAATAAGCACCACTGAATTTTAATAATTTAAAATATTTTAATTCCTTTACGGTATCAACATGAGGTCCTCTACAAAGATCTGTAAAATCCCCTTGTGAATAGCAAGAAATCGTGCCGTCTTCCATTCTTGAAATCAAATCTAATTTATATGGGTCGTCGTGAAACATTTCTAATGCTTCTCTTTTTGTGATTTCATGACGAACGATTCTCTTTCCATCTTTGGAAATTTTTTTCATTTCTCGTTCGATTCTCGGAATGTCTTCTTCTTTTATGACTTCATCCCCTAAATCAATATCATAATAAAAGCCTTCTTCAATCACAGGTCCTACCCAGAATTTAGCTTGGGGGTATAAATGTTTTACTGCTTGTGCTAGAAGGTGGGCACAACTATGATTTAGTCTGTTTAATCTCTCATCGTTTTTTATTTCTTTCATTTTCAAATCCTCTTTTCTTTTTCTAAATGATCATATTTACTGAACTCTTCTTCTAATCTTTCACGTGCCTTTCTTTTGATTAAATCAAATTTTGCTTCTATTGCTAATCTCCAAGTACTAGAAATCGGAAATCGTGAGAAAATAACGTCCAAATAAGAAGTGGTAATCGGTCCTATATAAGTAACTAATTTTTTTGATAGGACTTCACTTTCTAATTCTAATAAGTAGGTATCGGTTTCTTCCATTAACAATTTTGATAATTCTATCATATCCATTTTACATAATAAATTTTCAATCATGGTTTCGTATGGCCTATAGAAATTTTGACACATTTCTATTGACATTTCTTTAGCCATTAATCGAAACCAATTTAATTTTATTTTTTTCTTATTCATAACATCACACCTATCAAAAAAACTCCTAGCATATGCTTAGGAGCGAAATATCGCGGTACCATCCTTATTTGTTACTTTATTTGATAACGGCATTACCGGAAATCCTTTTCAGGTTCAGTTCATAGGTAGTAATTAATTTGCTTTTTCAAGTTGGGCTTCCACCGTCCCCAATTCGCTTTTGAAAAATGATAAATTAACCGTGTCCTAATCAAAACATTTATGATTTCATTTTATCACGTTTTTGATTTTTGTCAATTCTTTTCAAAATACTTTCCGCAAAAAAATGAAAAGTCTCTTTTTGTTGTTTTTTATTTGGTATAAAGGAAAGATATAAATTTGGATCTAAGAGTTCTACTTCCATAATTTGATATTCCCCTTTCGATTTTATGGTATCAATTCTCATATAGAAAAAGTCTTGATACTCTGGAATTTTTAAAATCTGGTGTGCTAGAGTGAGTAATTTTTGATCCAGTTTTTCAATATCGATATAGATAGCTTGATTATCTTTGGTAAAAATATTCGGATACCTTAGCATGACATTGGTTAATTTTCCATCGATTAAAATCAAAGAAAGCTCTCCATTTTGTACTTCTTCGATAAACGGTTGAACCATCAATTTCCCTTTGACGTTTTGATATAAGGAGTCTAACTGTTCTATTTGGACACTGTTTTTGCTCGTTTCTTCTCCTAATACATAAGTATCATTTCCACTTTCAGATATGGTCGGTTTGACAACTATTTTAGGATACTTTGAGTATTCATGCTCCCATAGTCTCTTTACTTCTTCCGTCGCTTTTTTAGGTTCTATAAATACCGTATCTACACACTTGATATGATACTTACGAAGTAGTTCAAATTGTTTTTCTTTATCAAAGTTGTCTTTCATCAAAGAAATCTCATTTAATATCAATATGTGATGATTTTCTATTTGTTTTAACCAATCATAAAACTGGGTTAAATGTCTGTGAAATCCCCATATTGTTGTGACAATTAAAGCATCATAAGTAGTAAAACCCTTTTTTTTATCTTGCCAAGAAATGATATCGGCTTGAACATTCATTTGTTCTAAGGCACACTTTAAAAGAATATCATCTTTCATTTTTCCTTTCCACTGGTCACAAGAGACAATTCCTACTTTTTTTTCAATTTTTCTTTTGTTTAAAAGGATATGTAGTTTACTTTTCCAAATGGTAATATAAAAAGGCAATCGTTTTAATTTTTGTTTTAGTTTTTTCATTTTAATTCCCTCACTGCTTTGTTAATCAAGTAAAAATTATGTATTAGGTCTTGTTTTTCGATTGCAAAATTACACCGTGCTACAATTTCATCTTTATATGGCCATGACATATTGAGTCCCATTAAACAATTAATTTTGGTTTTCTTATATAAATACGTTACAAAGTCAGCATCATTTTGAATCGTAATTTCTTCATCTTTTAATCCTTTTAGTTCAGTAAAATCGATCATAGCAAAGAAACCCGATTCTGGATAAGCTTTTTTTCTAATTTTGGTTTTAGGAATTCCTTTTAATAAAATGGATAATTTTTCTGGATCTTTGGTATAGATTTTTAGTTCCTTTAGGATTTTATCTTTGTATTCTCTTATGTTTTCATATTCAATTCCATAAATTAAAGCTTCTAATAGATGTAAGCGGTATTTGTATTCTTTAATTGATTTTCCAAAGTATTTTTTGGCTACCTTATATCTCTGGTTGGTTCCATTAAAGGCCCCTGCTAAAGCTGCTGATTGAACCATTGAAATACAATCTAGAGATGCTGAAATTTGATTTTCAATTCCTCTACAAATAGGGATTGGGGCAATAATCATACCTGCCCTAAGACCAGCTAAACTATAGGATTTGGAAAGCCCCATTATGGTAATGGTATTGTTAAAGTATTTAGGAATGCTAGCAAGAGGAATCGCTAAGTCTTCTTGGTCATAGGTTAAGTCCCGATAAACCATATCATCGATGACAAAGACACCTTTTTCTAAACAGACATCTCCCATTTTTAGTAAGATATCTTTGGTTTTATGGTTGAGGACTTTTCCAGTTGGATTATGAGGATTGATATTTAAGAATGCTACTACTTTAGGGGTATAATCTAAAACACCATCAAATTCTTTTTTTAAGTTTTGGTTGATTTCATCAATTCTTTTTGAAAGAAGTTTCGGATTGATATAAAAGTCATCTTCTTCTCTTAAGTTAATGATTTCTACTTTGGCATTAAATACTTCTGTTGATACTGCAAATATTCCATAGTTTGGTCCCGTCATTAAGATGACATCTTCTGGCCTAGCAATGGTGTTTAAAATAAGAGTATAAGCATGCATCGTAGAATAGGTAAATATGATATTTTCAATTCCTAGTCCATCGTAATTGTCTGATTTTTGTGTCTGAAATCCCTCTCGTTTTAAATAATTTACTGCATGTCCTAAATAGTCTTTTTCGCCAGTAATCACTGGAGGATAAATATACAAATGATGACTATAAAGACTTCTAATTGCGTATTTTCTACATAAAGGGAATGGCTTTAATCTAAGTGGATTCCCATTTCGAATCGAAGAGTATTCATCAATTTTGGGTACCCCATTATCATCATAGACTGACAAATCACGATATAGTAAGTTATATCCATCTTCTATTTTTTTTACTTCTCCATAAAATTCTTTGTTGTCTTTTCTTTTTCCAACATTTCGAAATTCAGATAATGTACTAGGATTATCTTTGGTATATTGGTATAATGCTTTGGTAAAGTTTTTTTCATCATAATTACTATGGATAATGTCTACATGATTTTGTAAGATACTTCTTATTATTTGTTTTATTGTTTTCATGATTTTTTTCCTCCATTTATTCCTTACTATTTATTCTATCATATATCGTATTTTTATTTCTTTCATTCCTAAAGATTGATATAATTTTTTTGCTGGGATTCCATACCAACATTCAAGTTCTATTCTATAGTTTAATTTTTTTAATATGTTTATTATTTCTTTTCCAATTCCTTTTCCTCTAAATTGTTCAAAAATATATAAATTTTTAAGATACAGTATTTCTTTTTTATCAATATCAGAAATTGTTATTTGATATTCTAGTATTCCCACTTTTTCATTTTCTATTTGAATGAAAAATTGAAAAAAGTTGTTTTCGCCAATATGACGGATAGCACGATTATAGTCATAACTATCGACAACTTTATCAAATAGTCCTATTTTATTTGCATACTGTTGATGATATTTAACAAGTTCAACTTTATAATTTCCATATTTTTTAATATCCTCTTCACTTTTTACTGGTTTTAATAAGATTTTCACAATATCACCCACTTTTGTAATCATTTAATTTATAGATTCTACATTGATAGCCTGTATGGTTCTTGTTCCGTTCCTTTTCCATCTGTTATTTTTACTTCTGATTTTAGGAAAAGAGATGGACGGACACCATTAGTACCCCTTACATTGTCAGTATTGACACGAACCACCGTATCCACAACCCATGTACTTCTTGTGTCATCGCTATAGGCTGATATTGTCCATTCAGATATATTACCCTTAAATAAGTAATTGCTACTCATACATATATTATTTGTTATATATAAACTAGTACTCCTACCACAACTTACATTATTTGATGCATAACCAAAATCCGTTCCACTCATTAATCCTATATGTTCTTCTGATGAGATATTTCTTTCATTATCTTCAAATTTTGCTAATGTATAATCACTTCCAATTGGTCCTATATACCATGTTCCTTTCACTATATAATTCCTACTTATTTCATCTATATAATCATTATTCTCATAAAAACTTACCCCATTTAATTCTGTTTTCAAATCGGCTGGTCTATCCCAATTATTTGAGCCATTTTCTCCTCCTGTGGTATCCCATGCTTTACTTGTGCTATAAAAACTATTTTTAATTATCTTCACTTTTTCGTCTATAATTCCTATTATTCGATATAAATGTTCTTCATCACAAGTTTTATTCTGTGTTCCAAAACATACCCAATTATTGGGGTTACTTCCTGCATATCTTGGATTTCCTAAATTATCTTTCCTTATGGAACCATTTTCTCCTACTTCGGCAGTCATTTTATCTTCTGTCAATGAGCTACCTGATAATTTTACTACAATTGTTTTATTGGCTGTTACGGTATTTCCGTTTTCGGTTACAGTACATTTTATTTCATGAGTTCCACTATCTAAACTATTTGTATTGGTTACTTCTACATCTCCATTTGATGTATCAACACAAGTAACATTACTAGATAACACATTAAAATATTCTAATATCGATTTATCAATTCCCTTTTCTATCGTTTCACTTTTAGAATCTTTTACGGAAATAAGAGGTAGTTCGCTTTCATCTGGTATTTTACATGTCTCCTTTTCATATTTGATTAATCTTATATTATTTTCTGTTTTTCCTTTTATCGCACACCATTCATTATTATGAATCGCCAAACCTATTTCTCCACTTTTACTAAGTGTTAATATTCCACCTTTTGGTTTTGAACCACTATAGGATAATTCATTCGTTACTCCTTCTTCAAAGGAAAATACTTGGTCGACTGGATTATTTTCTTCTAATATACTATCAGCAAAGTAGCTTTTCGCTGCTTCCATAATTCCATAGGCACTATCCTGAAAGGCACTTTTCCTAACCTTAGTTAATATACTTAATACAATAGGAGTTGCAATCAAAGCTATTACAGCTAGTATTACAATCACAGCTAACAACTCTATTAAAGTGAATCCTTTATTTTTTTGCCTATGTATGTCTATTTTTATTTTTTTCATCTTTTACTTCCCCTTTTCAACAAGTCCAACATAAATTGAATCACTATATTGGAATATAAAATTTACAAATATATTCAACTATCATATTTATTGATAATGAATCATTCTTCATTTTTCTGTTTTATTATGTTCTAACTTTAAAAAATTCAGTCATTATAAAGTATTTTCTTACATTATTTTTTTGTTACATATTTTTGATATTTACTTGTTGGTTTATCTGGCAAAGTCATTCCTAGCTTTCCCTTTTCAACCAATAGAATAATAATCTCTTTATCTTGTATCTTTTCATCTTGTATCTTTTTATCTTTGGTCTTTTTATCTTGGGTCTTTTCATCATGGATCTTTTTCTCTATTGCTCTTATTTCTGCTAAATAAAGATTTGGATATCCAACATTATAACAAACAATTATAAAAATTTCTTATTTTCTCCTATTTTTACTCACCATTTCAATTTGATCCGTAAGCTGTTCAATTCTAGAAATAATTCTTCCTGCCTTTACCACATCAATCCCTTTTTTACTACAACTAAAATGCTCTTCTAGTAATTTTAAATCCAAATTGGAAGTAAAAAAAGTAGGTAGTTTTTGATCCATTCGATATTGCACAAGAGGGCAAAAAATCTCATCTCTTCCCCATTCTGTTGTTACCTCAGCTCCAATATCATCAATTAATAGCAGAGGAACATTCCTTACAAACTCATATTTTTCTTTAAAATCACTACCAAAAGAAGCTTTCAAATCTCTTAAAAAATCAGGCCAAAACACCATAGCACTACGAACATTATGACGAGCGAGTTCTGAAAACATTGCAGCAATAAAATAAGTTTTTCCAGAACCAAAATTTCCATATAAATAAAGTCCCTTTTGCGTTTTATTCTTTTCATAAGTGGTAATAAAATTCTGAATCCATTTTATCGCTGGATATCGATTCTTGTCCTTGGTATCAATATCTTTCATAGAAGCATTCTTAAGTTCCTTTGGAATATCAAATAACTCTATATTTTTTTGAAACTTGTTTTTCCGTTCTAATAAAGAGTGATATCTACAAGCCTGATATTCAAACGACAACCTATTTTCATTCGAACAAGGAAGATAAGCAAATCCAGGTATTTCGTTTGCACACTCTAATATACCAGTGCAATTTTTACAATGATTATATTCCAGTACACAATCTTCTAACCTAGAAGTATACTTTAACACTTCTTTTTTAGGAATGCTTAACTTACTTACTAACTCATAAAAATCAGGATTTTTAAGGGCCTTTTCATAAGCATTTTCCAACTCTTCTTTCCCACTTTTTTTATAATCTAATTGTTCCATTACTGTTTTCATTAAGAAGCCTCCTTATACATACTTAAAAGCTTTTCAATTTCTGCTTGTTCATCCTTTGTTGCCTCATTACTAGAAAGATTTTTTTGATACCAATCTGGTTTCGAACTTACCTTTTTAATGCCTTTTTCTTTTGACATTCTACTTTTCTTATACTCTGTTTCTGCAATCTTCATCGCATCTTCCACCGTTTCAATATTACTCTTCTTCCACTGACTCGCAATCGTTTCTACAAAAGATTTGATTAATTTATTGTTATTAATTTTTAATACATAATCCACTAAAACATTGACAACCCCTGGATTTAAATTAAAATCAATCAACAAATACTCTAAAATAGAAAGATCGGTTTTACTAGGTGCGACATCCTTATATTTGCTCGTTAAAAAATCATAAGGAGAAGTCGTTTCAAAAGTATAAATCAGTTTCGCCCGATTCGAAGTATCCCCAACTGGCTTTCTTAAATATTCTGGTTGCGTTCTAAAAATAAGTCCTGGAAGTTTTCCATGGTGATCAAACTGATAGAATTTTCTGCTATTCATACGTAACAATTCCTTATCAATCGTATGCTTTTCACTAATGGAATTTCGAATAATTTCCACTAGCATTTCTTCTGTAAAATCATAAATAAACGACAATTTATAAATTAACTCCTTGGTTTCTTTGGTAATACTTCGTTTATTTAAAAGTTCACTTGGAATCATTTCTAAAACCGTCATCAATTCAAATTTAGGGACAAGATTCATACCCAATCTTTTTTTATCTCTGATATTTTCAACATTGATATTCATAATATTACTACTAGTCGCAAAAACATGATTAAAATTGCAAGTAATATCTTGATAACTTGACAAATTTAATTTCGGCACTTTAAAATATTCTACTGTTTTATCAAATTCTAATTTTCCTATCGTTGTATATAAAGTTGTGGCAAGAATAGGATTATTAAAAAAATCCTTAGCCGATACAGGAGAATAAAGTTCATATAAATAAGTATTCATATGATTACATTTAAAAAACGTTTTTAATAGTCCAATTGCTTCTAATTTTTGTCTGGCTTCTACGATTTCTGCTAAACTAATTCCCATATTCGTCATTAAATGATGATGGGTCCATTCACAGGATAACACTTCACTTTTATCTAAATAAGACCATAAAGTAAAATAAAAACTAATGGCTTGATATCCTACAATTGGCTGATAAAGGGTGATTAAGAGTTTTCTATCATAATCATTTAAAATGGTTTTGTTAATTACAATATAAGTATCCGCAGGCATTAAATTTTGTTCCATCCAATCACCATCCTCTTAAAGCTATCACTAGTTTATCATAAATAAAAAAAGAAAAAAAGGAAAACGATTAATTTTTTCCATTTTCCTCTTCTTCTAACTTTATTTGATCTTCTACATAATCATCATAAAAAAGTTTATCAGGTTTCATGTTAAAAATGGCTGAAATCTTAATGGCCATTGCATAAGACAATCTTCTCGTTCGATTCTCTAACTGACAGTAGAAAGGCTTGCTGATTCCAAGTTTTTCACTCATTTGCTTTGCCGTATACTTTTTACGATATCTTAATTCTTTTAAACGATTTGACATGTTCTTCCTCCCACCATAGTTTTATTATATCACAAAGTGTACTCATGGTGTACTGTTTTTCTATTTCTTTTATGAGAAAATAGAAACAAGAAATGGAAATATTTACCAATTTAGCTTGGAGGTGTTAGTATGATTAACAATAAAGACTTAAATTCCCAATATACCATTTTTAGTGATAATGTAAAGTACTATCGAAAACAAAATCATTTAACCCAAGAACAACTTGCTGAATTAGCGGACTTAAGTATTTCTTACGTCAAACAAATCGAATCCAATAATGAATATAAAAATATTTCCCTAACTACAATATTAAAAATTTCCAAAGCTTTAGATATTGGTGTAACCACTTTATTTTATCACAGAAAATAAAATGATCGATTGGATCATTTTTTTATAGTTTGACATTATGATATACGTGTTGCACATCCTCAATTTCATCTAACATAGTAAGTAATCGATTGAAATACATTAAATCATCACCAGTAAGGGTAATGGTATCTTTTGGTATAAATATAATTTCATCCAAATCAAATTGTACCTCTTTTAAAGCCCCTGTGATTGCTTCTTTTATGGCATATAAATCAGTTGGATTTCCATATACGATTGTATTTTCTTCTTCTGTTTCTAAATCCTCAATTTCTATTCCAGCATTGAGCAAGACTTCTAAAGTAGCCTCTAAATCAAGTCCTTTAAAACTTACAACACAAAGGTGATCGTACATATAACTTGCACTTCCCATACTTCCTACTTTGCTATTACATTTATTAAGAGCTGCTCTAATACTACTAATAGAACGATTCACATTATCTGTTAAACACTCTACAATGAGTGTCGAACCAGCTGGTCCAAATAATTCATATCTTACTTCATCATAAGATTCATCGGCCCCACTATTTACTTTATCAATGGCCCGTTTAATAATATCAGAGGGAACTTGTTCCTTTTTGGCTCTTTCTAATAATCGCTTTAAAACGGCATTACTAGTTGGTTCTACTCCACCCGTTTTCGCAGCTTGATAAATTTCTCTTGCATACATTGAATAAAGTTTGGCTTTAGCTGCCCCCGTTTTTTGAATACTCGCTTTTCTTACCTCATATGCTCTTCCCATGTACTCTCCTTCTTTCTAATAACCATATTTTACTAAATTTTAATCCGTTTTTCAAGTTTAAAGATAAATGTCTTGTTTTAAGTTTAAGGAAATTCCCTCTTTATGTTTGATGATTCTATAAAAGAACAAAGAACTAGAAGTCTCTTTCCATTTCGGCTTACAAGTAAATTCAATTAAACTACCCATTGTAATATTAAATTCTACTACATTGCTTACAAATCTAGAACTCTTTATTTGCATTTTATAAGTTCCATTTTTCAAATCAAAAGTCCTTACACTATCATTTTCCAAATTTCCCATCATAATATCATTGATGATAATTTGATAAGGAACGTTTTGATCAACTTTACTATTTTCCCTTTTAATTGTTAGCATCCTTACCTCCGTTTTGGGCTTTTTTTAAAGCATCTTTGGCGGCTAGTTGTTCTGCTTCTTTTTTACTATGAGCGACTCCCATTCCATAACGAATATGGTCTATTTTTACCTCTACTGTAAATGTCTTGTTGTGGGATGGCCCCTCTTCTTTAATGACCGCATATTCTAAACTTCTTTTATCGGTTTGAATCAGTTCTTGTAAAATCGATTTATAATCATTGATAAAATCGAGCTTATGATTTTCAATCATGGGAACGATATGTTCATTTAAAAATTGACTAACAGCTTCCATTCCTTTGTCTAAGTAAAGAGCCCCAATAAAAGCTTCAAAAATATCTGCGACAATCGCTTTTCTGTATTTTCCTCCATTTTCTTTTTCGCCTTTCCCAAGTAACAATTCCTGATTGAAAGAAAGTTTCAAAGAATATTCATATAAAGCATTTTCACATACATAATGGGCTCTTAATTTTGTCATTGTTCCCTCATTATAATCGGTATTTCGGTACAAATAATCACTCATGAATACTTCTAAAACCGCATCCCCCAAATATTCTAATCGTTCATAGCTTTTCATTCCATGTTCATTTGCGTAGGAAGTATGCGTAAAAGCCTCTTGATATAATGACTCATGCTCTGTTTTAATTCCTAGTTGTTCTAATAATTTCATATAATCACCTGTCAATATTATATCAAAATTTTGATATTATGAAAGAAGTATTTTACAATTGGTGTAAATTTTAGTATAATAAAGAAGATGAACAATGAAAAAAATATTGATTTTAATAATTAGAGGGTATCAACATATTCCTGGTAACTTTCATAATCTATGTAGACATATTCCAACTTGTTCACAGTATGCCATAGAAGCCATCCAAGAATATGGTTCCATAAAGGGTTCTATCTTAGCACTAAAACGTATTTTAAGATGTAATCCATTTGGGACAAGTGGTTATGATCCAGTACCAAAAAGGAGAGAAAAATGAAAAAATTATTGTTATTTTTAGCAATTTTTATTGCGACAATCAGTGTAACAGGATGTTTAAAAAGGGACGATTTAGAAGATATTACTATCTATACAACGGTTTATCCAGTCACTTATATTACAGAACAATTATATGGAGAACATAGTAAAATATATAGTATTTATCCAGCTGGTGTGACACCGCAAGATTATAAACTAACCGATAAACAAATCAAGGACTATAGTAAAGCCAAATTATTTATTTTTAATGGGCTTAGTGAAGAAAAAAAATATGTAGAACAATTATTTCGATATAATAGAAAATTAAAAATTATCGATACAACTTCTAGTATGGAAGTCATTTATGGAGAAGAAGAAGTCTGGTTGGATCCATCGAATTTTTTGATGTTAGCCCAAAATATCAAAAATGGTTTCAATGAATATATTAGTAATCATTATTTGAAAAACGAAATTGAAGAAAATTATCAAGCTTTAAAGGTAAAGATTTCTAATTTGGATGCGGAAATTAGTTCTATTTACGAAAACAGTTCTAAAAAAACAATTGTAGTGGCAAACAATATTTTTAAATTTTTAGAAAAATATGGATTTACAGTCATATCATTAGATTCCAGAGAAACGATTTCTGAGAAAACATTAGTAGATGTTAGAGACATGATTCAAAGTGGTCAAATTCATTATATTTTTGCCAAAGATAAAAATGATATTTCTAAAACAATAGAATCGCTAATAAAGGATTCAGAAGTAAAAATTTCAACCATTCATACACTTTCTAATTTAAGCGAAGAAGATAAAAATAATAATGAGAATTATATTACCATTATGAACAAAAATTTGGAACTTTTAAAGCAAGAGTTATATGATTAAAAGAGCCTTAAGCTCTTTTCTTTTTCTCTAAATATCTTTTTCTACAAATATCTATTACTTTTAAAGCTCCCTCAACACTTTCATAACCTTTCGCAATTACGGAAATTCCTTGTAAGGCTTTATAGTTTTCAAAAAAGTTCTTGATTTCAGCTCGTGTAAATTCTGACAAATCTTCTAGTTTTTCCACTTCTTGATATCTTGGATCTACCGCACAAACGGCAATAATTTTGTTGTCCTCCTGTCCATTATCTAGTAGTTTCAAGTTCCCAATAATTTTGGCTGGTACAATACATCCTGGAAATGTTGCTTCGGAACTAATTACTAAAATATCTAATGGATCCCCGTCTAATTCTAATGTTTCATCAATATAACCATATTCAGCGGGATAGTTCATTGCCGAATATAATACGCGGTCTAATTTAATTTTCCCACGTTCTTTGTCAATTTCAAATTTCGCTTTTGTTTTTAATGGAATCTCAATAATTGCTTCCTCAATATGTTTCACTCTACCACCTCAGTATTATTGTACCACATTTTATGTCTTTTCTGATATTTCCTAAAAATATTATTTTTTTTAGGATTATCAAACTTTATTAAATAGCACCAAGATTCTCTTCCAATTTGACATTTCTGTCTAACAAATTTTAAATTTTTCCTAGATTTTGCTTTCCAATTTTAAAAATTACTCATTTTACTTACGATTTTAAGTGTGATATTCTGTATCACGAGGAGATGAAAAAGATGATAAATATTGAAAATACTTGCAAGTTTTTATCGCATTATTTGAATATAGATTACGATATTCTACTAAAGTCAATGCAAGAAAAAAGAAAGAAGAAAAAACATTATCATTATTCTTTAAAAGATGATGATAGCATTATCATTGAAATCAGTTGTAATGATAAACCAGAAGAGTTAGATGAAAATATTTTATATGCACATCATTTGCTCTTAAAAAAAGATAAGGAAGAAAAACCGCAATATTCTCAGGTAATCCAATTAAACATTAATAATTTTGCTTTTGAAGGTAATGATAACATTGTAGACGCTTATACATTTCAAAATGATGAGAATGTACTACCAAATAATCAGCTTACTTTAATTTTAATCTTTATTCCCAATCTTAGAAAAAAATACGAAAAAGAGGGAATCGAAAGCTTATCAGAAGCAGAACGGTTTTTATTAGTATTAATAGAGACTGATATTGAAAAAGCGAAAGCATTAGCAAAAGGAAATCCGCTTATGGAAGAATATATGGAAGATGCGATCAAAGTAAGTAAACAGATTAACATGGAAGAATCAATTTGAAAATATTGTTTTCCTTATTCTAATAAAAAGGTTCTGGTATTCCTCCAAAGCCTTTTTCATTTTGAAATAGTTGATTCGTGAAAATACCTAATTTGGAATGTTGTTCCTTTTGTATCCGACATGACACTAATCTTTCCGTCGTTACTCTCAATAATTTTTTTAGAAAGAGCAAGCCCAATTCCTATACTTTCATCACTCGCATTTTTACCTTTATAAAAGCGTTTGAAAATATGGGGCAAATCGTCTTTTGAAATACCTGTTCCAAAGTCTTTTATCCAAATCGTTGTATAAAAATGATTTTGTTTTCCTTTGATTTCTATCTTACTATGTTTTTTAGAATGCTCAATACTATTTTTAAGTATATTTGTAAAAGCTTCTACTTGCCATTTTTTATCTATTATTATTTCTTTTTGACACTCCAAAAAACACACTATTTGAATCTCTTTTAAATCACATAGTGGTTGCACATTAATAATGGCTTCCCTAATTAAAGTATCTACCAAAACCGGTTTCTTTATAAAGGAAACGGTATTAGAATCTAATTTCGATAACTTTAAAAGGGTTTCTGTTAAAAAGCGAATGTTCCTAATTTCTCTTTTGATATCATGGATAAATTCACTTCTTAATGATTCTTCCATGGACGGATTTTGGGTTAGATTATCCAGTATAATTAAAATCGAAGTTAGTGGTGTTTTTAGTTGATGAGAAATATCGGATAGAGAATCTTTCAAATCCATTTTATCTTTGATAGAAATTTCGGCCTGTTCTTTTAACATAATACTGGTTTTATAGATTTCATTTTTCAAAATGGATAATTCATCTTCCATGATATCACTAAAATCTAATTGATAATTTCTTTGATTAATTTGCTCTACTAAATGAATCAAATCTTTGATTTTGTAATCTTTCTTTTTATTATACGCAAGAAATTGAAAAATTAAAATGGCTACCACAACGAGAAAAAATCCAAAATTGATGGCTTGATTACGTGCGAATTCCAAATCGTTTTTTAGGATAATCGATTCTTTTTGAGTATCAATTCCATACTCTTTTACAAAGATTTCCTTACTCGCTTTAGAATTTAAAATCTCCATTAATTCATTTTTCGTAACATTTGGATATTTTTCTTTGACCATATTTAATATGGCATTTATCTTTTGATTGGTATTTACTTGATAGCTTTGATATTCTTTATATTGCAACAGCAAAAAGAGAAGGATAAAAATTAGGATAAGAAAACAAGTCTTTTTAAAATACTTCCAAAATAATTCATACTGATTCATCAATCAAATACCCGATTCCTTTTACTGTTTTAATGATTTCTGTTCCTAATTTTTCCCGAATCCGTTTCATATAAACGGTAATGGTATGGTCATCTACATCATTTCCAGTCCATTCCCAAATGCTATCAAGTAGGATATCCCTACTGACTACTTTTCCGATATTTTGAAATAGCAAAGTAGTGATTTTTAATTCTAAAGTCGTTAGTTCAATTGCTTTTCCGGATTTTAATATCTGCATTTTATTTCGATCCAAGATAATATCTTTTACTTTGATTTGATTTTTTTTCCCTACTATTTTCTCCATTCGAACTAACAATTCTTTAGAGGAAAATGGTTTTGTCATGTAATCTTCTGCTCCTAATTGTAATCCTTTGATAATGTTTTCTTCTTCCTCTTTGGCAGTTAAAAAGATAGTTGGAATATGGGGAATTGTTTGATAAAAATCAAATCCATTTCCGTCTGGTAACACCACATCTAAAATGATAAATTCTGCTTCTTTTACATATTTGCTAGCTTCTTTTAGGTTGTTTGAAACCAATACTTGATATCCATTTTCTTTTAAGAAATATTCTAATCCTTTGGTAATGGTTTCATTATCTTCTATCAATAACACGTTCATGATTTCGTTTCCTTTCTTCTTTAGTATAACACAAATAAAAGAAAATCACTCCTGGTTAAATATTTTCGTTGCGTATTGTTTCAATAATATTTTGATTTTTAGTTTTTGATAAAGAGTAATGCATCATCAAGAAAACAAATAAGAAGACAAAAATAATAGAAATAAATATGGAATGATAAGGTATTACATACGGTGTTTTTTCTTGCATATTTAATAATCCGTAAATAATTCTAGAACCGATTAAACCTAAAATGGTTCCATAAAAAAGTGATTTCAAAGAATAAAAGATAATTTCTAAATGGATCATACGATGAAATTCTTTTTTTGTCATTCCAACACTTTTTAAAATGGCAAATTCGCCTTGTCTAAGTTTCATATTCGAAGTAATGGTATTAAAGACACTCGTTACTCCAATGGTAATAATAATGGTAATAAAAGTATACAAGAAAACAGCTAAACCGAAGTATAAAGATTTACTAGCACTTTCTTCTTCATCGATATTACGGATTTCAAATTCCTCACTGATTTCGTTTAAGCGTTTTTCTACCTCAGTTGTTTTATCTGTAACAATAGCCATGGTATCAAGGATAAAATCAAAATCTTTGTAATAATCCATATTGACAACTAAAAATCCTCCACCTCCAAGGTATGCAAGTCCTGATGGGTCCTCCATCACCCCTACTTGTCCTAGTTTGATTTTCACTTCATTATTGTTATAAAGACCAACAATGGTATCACCTTTATCATAAGCATAAAGTCTTCGTGTCTTTCTTTTATAGTCATCTGTGATATCGTAATAATAGCGAGTATCTCCTAGTATTCCTAATTTTTTTACTTCTTCATAATTTAAATGTAATCGTTTTACATAATGTTTAAAGTCAGTGTCGGTTAATCCTACAAGCCGAATTTTGGTATAACCACCTTTGCAAGAAGCAGTGTATTCTTCGTAAGTCTCTTTTGTTTCATCACATTGACGATTCATCAAAATACTACCATCTTGATACTGTTTTACTTTACTTGTATCATAGATTTCCAAATATCCATTAGAAACGTCATAATTATCAGTTACCAAACTACTTTTATAAGTCTCATAACTTGTTTTTATTCCGTCTATTTTTTTCACTTCTTTTATCATATTGGAATCAAAGTCTGCAATGTTAGAAATAGAAATATTATAGTCATAATGAAAGAAATTACGTTTTACTTCTTTGAATCCCTCTTCTACTAGAAAATTGATACTAATAAAACAGAAAATACTAATGGTTAAAGCAATCACAGTAGCTCGATATTTTCGTTTGCTTCTTTTCAAATTTTTATAAGCAATGACTCCTCCTGTATGAAAGAATTTCTTTACCCATTTTGGTGTTTTCATTTTTTTAGAATTAATTTTAATATTGGAAGAATTTCTAATGTTTTCAATTGGTGCAATACGACTTGCTTTTCTAGAAGATGATATTGATGAAAAATAAATGGTTACAAATCCTAAGACAAAGGAAACAATGAATGGAACAATTGTTACATAAACAGTCATCGTTTCAATAGTCGGGAAAAAGTAAGGTCCTAAAATCCAGTTCATAGCAGCTACTAATAAGCAAGTAACGAAATATCCTAATAAAATGCCAATTGGAACTCCAATACTACCTAGTATCAATCCTTCTAATAAAACACTTTTTTTGATTTGTTTTTTAGTGGCCCCTACACTAGCTAACATTCCATACATTTTTATTTTTTCTGTTACCATGATAGCAAATGAGTTACGAATACAGAAAATACTTACAATGAAAATGATAAAGAAAGCAATCGATGAAAATCCAATTAATATTTTGGATGTTTCTTCATTAAAAGCAAATGCTTCTACACTTAATAAATTTTCATTCACTTCATAATAGCTATATTTACTTGTATCCTCTCTAAATTTTGCTGCATTATAGGTTTTGGTTCCAAGTAATAAGGGAATATATTTTTTATAATCAAATGGGTCTTTGAGTGCTACATAAGCAGTAATATGTCCGTATGTACTCACATTACTTGTTACAATCTTAGAATAATATACATCATTATCTGTAATTCCAACTATCTTATATTCTTTTATTTCGGTTTTCGTTTCTTCTTTGATTGGAACTTGTACTTTTAATGTAATAGTATCTCCTAGTTTATAACGATTGTATTTCATAAAATCATTCGATACAATGATTTCATGTTCATTTTTGGGAAACATTCCTTTCATAATTCTCAAAGAAAGATTTTTTGAAACACTTTCAGACATAGAAATGATTTCGTGGTCTTTGAAAAAACTCATCTCACTTTTTGTTTCGGTGCTTCCAACATAATAAACTGGATTCACATCTTTTAAATCACGATTAAGTTTTAATGTTTTCAAATCTTCTTCTTTTAAGTTGTCAATCATAACATGATAGTATCCAAAATTGTTGATTTCTGAATCTAGTAAAACCTTATAAAAACTCGTAATTAGGAATGACACAATGCAAATAAGCATGGTAGAAAGGCTAATTCCTATCAATGTTCCAATGGTTCTTTTTTTATTCCGTTTGAGGTTTTTAATGGTGATTTTTTTTATTGCATTCATGTTATTTCACCTCTACTATTTTTCCGTCTTCTAATTTAATAATTCGATTGGCACATGAGGCAATTTCTAAATTGTGTGTAATCATAATAATTGTTTGTTTGTATTCTTTGTTCGATTTTCTTAAGAGTTCCATAATTTCATCACTCGCTTTGGAATCTAAATTTCCTGTTGGTTCATCCGCTAAAATAAGGGCTGGGTTTGTGATAAGAGCTCTTCCTATGGATACTCTTTGTTGTTGACCTCCTGATAGTTCATTTGGTAAATGTTTTCTCCTATCCGTTAGTCCTAGTGTTGATAATAAGGAATCAAGGGTCTTTTTTTCTACTTTTCGATTGTCCAAATCAAGTGGTAGTGTAATATTTTCTTCGACATCTAATATTGGTATTAAGTTATAAAATTGATAAATAATACCGATTTGTCTTCTTCTAAATATAGCCAGTTTATCATCATCTAGTTCATAAATGTTTTCAGAATTAATAAAAACGTTTCCTTTGGTTGGTCTATCGACTCCCCCAATTAAATGAAGTAGTGTCGATTTCCCGCTACCACTCGCTCCTACGATTGCTACAAATTCCCCTTTTTCTACAGTAAAAGAGACATCATTTAAAGCAACCACTTCTGTTTCTTTTTCACCGTAAATTTTTGTTAAATGTTCAACTTTTAATATTTCCATGTTTCACTTCTCCTTTGATAATTCTATTATAATTCTTTTAAAGTTACAAGTAAGTTACTTTAAAAAAAAATCAAAGAATTTTGTTGAGGTCACTGAAAAAGTATACAAAGATTACTGTAAAGTAAAGACAGTAGTCTTTT
>CAYYCR010000005.1:0-6081 GCA_964470385.1 uncultured Muribaculaceae bacterium
CATATCTCCGATTTTATTTTTACAACAACTAGGAAGAGTATTCGCAGTAGGAAATTCTAATACCATTGTTTTTGATATTGTAAATAATGTGAAATCTAATCAAGATATGAGAAATTTTAGAGAAAAAGTAAAACGTAAAATAGAAACATTGCTAAAGGAAAATAAAATCAAACAAAGACCTAATTTAGGAAACTTTGAAATATTAGGAGAAATCAGGACTGAATTCGAGGTTCTAGAAGAAATAGAATGTATATTACAAACAGAAACCGGTAAAGAAGCCAAAATAAAGTTAGTAGAAGAGTTTTATAAAGAATATGGAAGATTACCAAAACAAAGTGAAAAAGTAAATAAAATCGCAATCGGATCATTTTTATATAATATCAAACATGGTCATACTCAAATAACAGAAGAACAATTAAATAGATTACAAGTTTTAGGTTTTACAATGAAAATAAAAGATGTAGAAGCAGAAAAAGAAGAAAAAATAAGACTTATAGAAGATTTTTATAGGAAAAATGGAAGATTGCCAAAGCGAAGGGAAAAAGTAAATGAAATCGCAATCGGATTATTTTTAAATAGTATCAAACAAGGTCAGACTCAAATAACAGAAGAGCAATTAAACAGATTAAAAGCTTTAGGTTTTACAATGAAAATAAAAGATGTAGAAAGAGAAAAAAAAGAAAAAATAAGACTTATAGAAGATTTTTATAGAGAAAATGGAAGATTACCAAAACAAAGTGAAAAAGTAAATGGAATCGTAATCGGAACATTTTTAAGTAGTCTCAAACAAGGTCATACTCAAATAACAGAAGAGCAATTAAACAGGTTAAAAGTTTTAGGTTTTACAATGGAGATAAAAGATGCAGAAAGAAAAAAAGAAGAAAAAATAAGACTCATAGAAAAATTTTATAGAGAAAATGGAAGATTACCAAAACGAAGTGAAAAAGTAAATAAAATCGCAATCGGATTATTTTTATATAGTATCAAACAAGGTCATACTCAAATAACAGAAGAGCAATTAAACAAATTACAAGTTTTAGGTTTCACAATGGAAGTAAGAGATATAGAGGCGGAAAAAGAAGAAAAAATAAAACTCGTAGAAGACTTCTATAAGAAAAATGAGAGATTACCAAAAACAATGGAAAAAGAAAATGGAATTGCAATCGGATCATTTTTAAATAGTATCAAACAAGGTCATACTCAAATAACAGAAGAGCAATTAAACAGGTTAAAAGTTTTAGGTTTTACAATGGAAATAAAAGATGTAGAAAGAGAAAAAGAAGAAAAAATAAGACTTATAGAAAAATTTTATAAAGAAAATGGAAGATTACCAAAACAAAGTGAAAAAGTAAATGAAATCGCAATCGGAGCATTTTTACATAGGGTCAAACAAGGTCATATTCAAATAACAGAAGAGCAATTAAACAAATTACAAGTTTTAGGTTTTACAATGGAAATAAAAAATGTAGAAAGAGAAAAAGAAGAAAAAATAAGACTTATAGAAAAATTTTATAGAGAAAATGGAAGATTACCAAAACAAAGTGAAAAAGTAAATGAAATCGCAATTGGAATATTTTTAAGTAGTGTCAAACGAGGCCATACTCAAATAACAATAGAACAAAAATTAAGGCTTCAAAATATTGGAGTAGAATTTAAGAATAATCGTTCAGAAGAAAGAAAACAGTTAATCGAACAATTAAAAAAAGAAAAAGAATCATTAATGCAAGTATCAGAATCATCTAGTGTTTTTGTTAAAAAATAATATGGTATCAATATGTTTCAAATAACCAAAAATAAGTAGAATGGAAAAAATTTCAATTTGACAGTGCAGGCTGGATATGTTAGAATAGTTCTTGCTCACATGAAAAAGGAGAGATTTTAAATGAAAATTACCAAAGAAAATGCTGTTTCTGTCAAGAACATGTATTTCTGTGTAACCGTATTTTTAGTTCAACTTGTTCTAGCATTCATAGTTTTTCTTACAATGGCAATATTGAAAAAAACATTTTTTTCTAACATATCAACAGAACAATTATTTTTTGTAGTAACACCAATTGAATTAGTACTCAATATCATGATTTGGTATATTGCTGGCAAAATTGGTTTATACAATATTTTCAATAGTAAGAAAATAGCAAAGAAAAATTTATTACCACTTCGAAAAGCTGTCATCAAAGATTGGTGTTTCTTTATTGCTACAATGATAATAATTTCATTATCTAATATTGTAAACATTTTAATTGTTGGTATTTCATTGATAATAAACTTACCACTATTAAAAAGAAACTTTGATAAACAAGCTGTATTACATTATGGAAAAGTAAAATTTGAATAAAAGGGGGAAGCCTAAATGTTGAATTTGACTTTAGAAGATGCGAAACAAGCTATTCACAGTATGGAAAAAAATAAGTTGATTCAAATGAAAGAAACGATTAAACTGATTCCTATTATTGGATCAGACTTATATTTACAAGCTCTTTTTGAGGAAAAGAAAATTGAAATTTTTAAAAAGCTATTGGAACAAGCTATCAACAATAGTCCTATTGAACAACAAGAATTTTTGGACGAATTTGCTCCACTCATATTAGAAAATACAAAACAAAAACAGAAAAGAAAGCATTTATAATAAATAAATTATGGATGCTTTTTTTTGCTTTAAAAAGTATAAAAAATAGATAAGTGGTTCTATTTATGATATAATAAATGAGGTGAGAATATGATAACAATTTATAAAACAGATGAACAAAGTAAACTTCAAAAAATAAAAAAAATAGAACCTGATTGTTGGATACATATAACAAGTCCTACTTTAGAAGAAATTGAACAAGTTCATAGGGAAACCAAAATAGATAGAGAACTTATGATTAAACTATTAGATGATGAAGAACTTCCTAGAATTGAAGTCAGTGGGAATTCCACTTTAATCGTTATAGATGCTCCATTTGTAGAAGATCATCGTCATAAAAATAAATATGTCACAATGCCACTTGGAATTATTTCTTCTAACGATAATTATCTAGTAACCATATCCATTCACAAAAATGAAGTCATTGAAGAATTTGAAAAAGGAATGGTAAAAAACTTCTATACCAATATGAAAACTCGTTTTCTATTACAATTATTTATGAGAATTTCAGTCAAATATCTAAGTTATCTAAAAATGATTAACGAAGAAATAGAAACCAAAGAAAAAATACTTTATAAAACAACTGAAAATAAAGAACTCGTATATTTATTAGGATTACAAAAAAGTCTTGTTTTCTTTGTTACTTCTCTTAAAGAAAATGATATCGTTTTAGAAAAACTATCAAAAGGAAACATCATTCCACTTTATGAAGAAGACTCCGATTTATTAGAAGATGCTATGATAGAAAACAAACAAGGAATTGAAATGGCTAATATTTACCGTGAAATATTAAGCACCATATCAGATACCTATGCCACTGTCATTTCAAATAATCTAAATCGTGTCATGAAAATATTAACTGGTATTACCATAGTTATTTCAGTACCTACAATGATATCTTCCTTTTTAGGAATGAATGTCCCACTTGGACAGTTAGCAAACGATCCATGGGCTTTTGTACAAGTATTTGGAATCTCTATTATCTTATCGATTTTAATTACCATTATTTTAAAGAAAAAGGATATGTTATAATATGATAAAAAAATATAAAGAAGTCATCGTTCCATTTACTTGTTTTTTCGTTATTATGATACTATTATTACTAGAGCAAGTTTTACCAATTGACTTATGGGTATATGATCATATCAAGGGCTTGATTAAAGAACCTTTTACAAGTATTATGAAATTTATTACTTTTTTAGGAGAGCCAAAAACAATTGTCGTCTTTGCTATCATTTGGATCATTTATTTAATCAAAAAAGACAAAAAAGAAATCAAACCATTTTTGATGATATTACTCCTTAGTGTTATATTTATCGTATTTCTAAAACTCCTATTTTCCAGAGAAAGACCAGATATTTTAAGACTCATTCCCATTGATGGTTATAGTTTTCCAAGTGGACATTCTATTATATCCGTTGCCTTTTATGGCTATTTTACAACTTATCTAATAGAACACAATAGGCCAAAAAAATTAATGTTTTTCCTTTGTAGCCTCTTTATTTTAGGAATTGGATTTAGCAGAATCTACCTTGGAGTACATTACTTTAGCGATGTCTTGGCAGGATATTCTTTGGGTGCTTTTGCTCTTGGAATCGGAAATTTACTCAGAAGAAAGGATAAAAATCTATGATTTATTTACTTTATGGAACAGAACCACTTCTAATGGAAAAAAAATGTTTGGAAATATTAAAAAAAGAACAGATTGATGATTTTAGTACCAGCAAATATGACCTTGAAAGTAATAGTCTACATGAAATTATAGAAGATGCTTCTACAGTTTCTATGTTTAACCCCAAAAAAGGAATCATCGTATCCAATAGTTATATTTTTACTGGAACGACCAAAAAAAGTACAATCGAACAAAATACCGATTTATTACTTTCTTATTTGGAACATCCAAATCCAGATACAATACTCCTTTTTATGATAGAAACGGAAAAAATTGACGAACGAAAAAAAATCACCAAACAAATCAAAAAAGAGTATTCTATCATAGAATTAAATGCCAATAAAAACAAAAATGGACTGATTAAAGAAATGTTCGAAGATTATCAAATTGATTCTTCTAATATTGCCCTATTATTAGATAGAGTAGGGGACAATCTACGTATTTTAGAACAAGAATGCGAAAAAATAAAAACATATAAAGGAGAAGATAAAACGATTACAAGAGAGGATATTTTAAATTTAACAGTGAAAAATATTGATACTGACCTTTTTAAACTTATCGAAAATATTGTTTTAAAAAAGAAACCAGAAGCTTTAGAATCTTATGGGGAAATGTTAAAACGAGGAGAAGAACCAATTAAAGTAATCATTACCTTGGCAAATCAATTCCGAATTATGTATCAATCCAAAGAATTAAGCAAAAAAGGATATACAGGAAATGATATTGCTTCCATATTAGAGATTCATCCTTATCGTGTCAAACTAGCACTCGAAAAAAGTAGAAATTTTGCAAGCTCAATCTTATTACACTATTTAGAAGAATTAGCCAACTTAGATAGCAATATCAAAAGTGGATTCGTTGATAAAAATCTTGCCTTAGAATTATTTATATTAGAAATTTAAAAGAAGCATCTTACTGCTTCTTATTTTTTTCAATCTTATCATAAACACTTTTTAAACTTGTTTCATACTTGCTTGTTGTCTTTGGAATATAGTATTTTTTATCTTTTATTTTATCTGGAAGATACTGTTGATTGACCCAAGCATTTGGATAATCATGAGGATATTTATAATCTTTCGAATTGGTTTTAATATGATTAGGTACATTGCCAACATTACCCATACGAATATCATTTAAAGCGACATCTAAAGCCAAATGGGCACTATTTGATTTTGGAGATAAAGCAAGTTCTACAACAGTCGTTGCCAAAGGAATTCTAGCTTCTGGTAAACCAAGTCGTTCACAAGCATTGATACAAGCATCTACTTTTGGCCCCATAGAGGGATTGGCAAGTCCGATATCTTCATAAGCAATTACCGTCATTCTTCGATAAATAATATCTAAATCTTCTGCTTCTATCAGTCTTGCTAAATAATGTAAGGCTGCATTGACATCACTTCCACGAATGGACTTTTGAAAAGCACTAATAACATCATAATGTCCATCTTCGTTTTTATCATGAAAAAAAACAGGTTTATTATTGATACTTTTAATGACTTCACTGGTAATATGATAATCTGGAGTAGAGTAGTAAGCCACTTCTAATAAATTATAAGCAGAGCGAAGATCTCCACCTGTAACGGTAATAATATTTTGAAGAGCTGTATCGTCGATTTCAATTTCCTCTAAATAAGGACTTTGAATCGCTCTTTGTAATCCAATTAAAACTTCTTCTTCTGTGAGTTCTTTGAGTTCAAATATTTGACACCTACTTCTGATGGCTGGATTAATCTTGTGATATGGATTTGATGTTGTCATGCCAATTAAAGTAATTAATCCATTT
>CAYYCR010000005.1:6091-23973 GCA_964470385.1 uncultured Muribaculaceae bacterium
TATCTTTATTCATCCTGTGAATTTCATCTAATATTAATACCATTCCACCATACATTTTGGCTTCTTCTATTACAATATCAAAATCTTTTTTATTATTGATAACAGCATTGAGCATTCGATAACGAAATTCAAGTTCTTCTACAATTGCAGTTGCAATACTTGTTTTTCCGATCCCTGGCTTTCCATATAAAATCATAGAAAATAGTTTTTTATGGTTTACCATATTGGTAATAATCTTTTTTTCGCCAATTAAATGACTTTGTCCAATAATTTCACTTGTTTTTTTCGGACGTAATTTGATTGCTAACGGTTCAGACATAATAATCACCACATTCTTATTTTATCAAAAATGAAAATAAAAAAACAGTCTTTTACGATAATATGTTTGTATCTATCCGTACATTTTTAACTTGTATACAACAGTCATGCCATGGTATAATGAATTTAGTACAGAATTTTATTATGTGGAGGTATTTATGAAAAAGAGATTATTGCTTGGTTTATTTTCTTTTATCATCTGTTTTACACTAACAGGGTGTGAAGAAAAAGAAAAAACAAATCTAAATAAAACGGAAAAAGAAATCATAACAATAAAAGAGTATGCAGAGTTAAATGAAGTAGAGAAAGTCACCATGACGATTAAAGAGGGAACTTTAACTAGAACAGGTGCCACAATCATTATTACTGATTTAAATGAGAATTCTAATACTTATGGATCTGAATACCAGATTGATAAAAAAGAAAATGGAAATTGGGAAAAAGCGGATATCATTTTTGAGGGAAATTATGGTTGGAATTCTATTGGATATACAGTCGATGAAAACAACCAATTGGAAATGGATATCAATTGGAAAGATTTATATGGTACACTAGAAAATGGGGAATATAGAATCGTCAAAAATGTATTTCTTGAAAATATAGAAAATGGAACCATAGAAAATAGTAAAAAATATTTTTCAGTGGAGTTTACCATTCAATGATTTTAAGCTTTGATACCCATCATTCCTTTTCAACCTATAAAAAAATAAATATGGGTACAAAACAGTGAAAACATTAATAAAAGAGAAACATATTATTTTTAATTCTATAAAATAATATGTTTGGGAGAATATCATGAAGAAAAATTTAAAAAATATATTAAAAATGTTATTACTCATCATTATGATTGTACTTATTTTGCAATTTGGTATTTTCATTCATCATAAAGTAAAAAGTAGGCAAGAGTTAGCTTATTTAAAAAAATATGATACGGGAAAAATAATAACCATAAATGGTCAAAAAATCAATTACAAAATATTTAATGAAACCAATAACGAGCATACAATTTTATTAATGGGAGGTTCTGGAGTAACTGATTTAAGCTTATCTTTTGAACCTTTATCTCAAAAGATAAATGCAAAAATTATTTTAATCAATAGACCAGGATATGGTTTTTCTGATGATAGTAATAAAAAAGCAACTGTTGATTATATAGTAGATTTTTATAGAAAAGCTTTAAAAGAATTAAACATTAACGAGAAAATAATTTTAATGCCTCATTCACTTAGTGGAATGTATGCAATGTATTGGTCAGAAATGTTTTCTAATGAAATAGAGAGAATTATTGGGCTAGATATTGGTTCTCCTTATATGTATCAAAATGATTCTAACAATTATTTTTTCAATTATATTTCTTATTTAGGTAGCAAATTAGGTATTCATAGACTGATTTACAAAATGGGAGAGGCTAATACAGCAATCAAAAATTATAACATTTATTCCAATGATTATTTTAAAGCAATCTGGTATATGAATATGAAAAATCCATATTCAAAATTTAATTTAAGTGAAGAAAGCCTAATCAAAGAAAATGCCAATACAGTAATCAAAAATATGAATACTAATTATCACAATATTCAAAAATTATATATCATTGCTAATTACATTAGTGGGAATTATTATGAACAATTTGAAAAGAAAAATTTAGAAAATTATTATAAGAATAAAGAAGATATCGAAAAGTATATTATGAATGTAATTGACTATCAAAAAAAAGAAGAAAAGACATTACAAATGGATTCAAATACATCAATTGTATCCGTAGAAGGACCTCATTTATTATATTATTATCCAACAGAACAATTGGCAAACCTAATAAATGATTTCCTAGAAAAATAGAAAAAGGAGGAAATAGAGTAGTTAATAACCTCTAAATTTTATGACAAAACGAACGAAGATATTACCCCAACATGGAGAAGAATTTTTAAACTATTTAATTATTGATTGTAGTTATTCTGATCAAACAAAAGAATCTTATGAACTTGAATTAGAAAAATTAGAACTCTTTTTAGAAAAAAAACACCTTTCCTTAAATACAATAGGAAGAGCGGAAATTGAACAATATATTTCCTATCTAAATGAAAAAAAATTAGATGCGAAAACTATTTCTCATAATATTTCTTGCCTACGAACATTCTTTAAATTTTTAAGAATTAATCGTTATGTCAAGGAAAGTCCAGTTGAAGAAATTGCTCTTCCAAAACAATCGAAAAAACTTCCCAGAGTCCTTTCAATTGAAGAGGTAGAACAGTTATTAGATATTCCTATCAAAAATGCCTTTAGTGCTAGAAACAAAGCCATTTTAGAACTCATGTATGCTACTGGTCTTAGAGTAAGTGAAATTGTGAATTTAAAAGTAGGAGACATTGATTTTGAAATGTCTATTGTAAGAACTTTTGGAAAAGGAAAAAAAGAACGAATTGTCCCACTTGGAGATTATGCGATAAAAGCCCTTTCTACTTATATTTATGAATATCGTAATCAACTACTGATTAAAGGCTGGAATGATTATCTATTCATCAACAATCATGGCGGAAATCTTACAAGACAAGCCATATTCAAGATGATACAAGCAGTAGCAAAAGAAAAAGGAATTCAAACCTCCTTTTCTCCTCATACCTTAAGGCATTCTTTTGCTTCCCATTTGCTACAAAATGGAGCGAATTTAAGAGATATTCAGGAGATGTTAGGACATAGTTCTTTAACAACGACCCAAATATACACTCACATTTCAAATAAAAAATTAGAGGAAGATTATAAAAAATTCCATCCCCATAGTTAAGGAGGACATATGAAAGAGCAAATTATCAATATATTTTCAGAACCAAAATTACAAACTCAAATTGCAATTGCACAAAAACAATACCAATTAACACTCGAAGAAGAAATCAGTTTAAAATCCATTTTACTAACAACATTTTTAATTACAAGACAAGAATTATCTGTTTATTTCTATTTTGATACCATTATAGATGGTATTATCAAGGATAGGGGAAAAAATAATTTTGAAGATATTATAAATAAAATCATTGATACCATTTTTCAAAATAAAGAAAATGATTTTACCCTTGCAAAAAATCTCATTTATAATTTTGCCTTAGATGGCTATTGTTTCCATAGTTTCAATAAAGTATTCCTACCAACCATTTTAGAAAAAGGCTTGATTATAAAAGAAAAACCTTGGGATAATGAAGCAATCGAACAAATCAGAAAAATTTTTTCAAATCATAATATCAAAGATGTTTTTGGCTTATATCAAGGAAAAGATACCACTCCGATTTTTTTTGCCAATAGTTTAAAATCCTCCAGGTTTTATGCTTATTCTTCTCCTACTTGGTTTCGTCATTTTGTAAGTGGTGGAATGAAAGGAAACCCGAATCTTTATCATAAAAATGCTTTCTTTTATCGTGATTATCAATTAGCTTTAGAAAATGTGATAAAACTTTGTGAGAGTGCTAATGTAAGCTATGAGGAATATCAGGTTATTCTTAATTTTTTTGATCACTATTGGGGAATAATCGCTACTAACGAACTTCCTTGTGTCGCACTCATTAAAAGAACAGAGTTAGAAAAAGATCAAAAAATGCTTCCCATTTTAGAACATGAAACAGCATGTGATTATACCAAAAGAGCTTTTCAATACTACGGACAAGGGAATCACACAGTGAAAAATAACATTGCCAAAGAAAAGTTAATTATTTTCCCATACAATCTTACTGATATAAAAGAAATGCAACCCGAAAAGGAGCGTAGTTTATGGAATTAGAAAAAACAAATTGGAATACTACTTCTTATTGTGAATTTATTGAAGAATTGCAATCTTATCAAGATTTAAAGTATCAGAGATTTCATTCGAAACTTATTTTAAATGAAATGCCTCTTATTGGGGTTCGTACTCCCATTCTAAAACAAATCGCTAAAAAAATCAGTAGGGGAGATTATCAGTCCTTTATAAAACATAACCAGCATCATTATTATGAAGAAACCATAATACATGGTTTAATTCTTGGGAATATCAAAACTGATTTTGAAAACCTTTTGGTTTTATTAGAGGAATTTTTACCTTACAATCAAAATTGGGCGATTAATGATATTGTTTGTGCGGGATTGAAGCAATTTAGGAAAAATCAGGAGATAGGTTTTTCATGGATTTTAAAATTATTACAATCTGGTGAACCATGGACGATTCGTTTTGGCCTTATTTTACTTTTGGATTATTATATTAATGATAATTATATTGATAAAGTTTTACAATTAGCAAGTAAGTCTTATATTAATTTTTATTATGTCTATATGGCAGTTGCTTGGCTTTTATCTATTTGTTATATCAAATATCCAAAGAAAACAATTGTCCTATTACAAAATAATACTTTGAACGATTGGATACACAATAAAACAATTTCTAAAATTCGTGATTCTTATCGCGTTTCCCAAAATGAAAAAGATTACTTAAAAACTCTTATTAAGTAATCTTTTAATTTTGTTTTGAATAATAAAGTTGCTCCTATATCAATTATAAAAAGAGTGATACAAATAATAGAAATCCATAGTGGAATTTTCATCACCAATTTATCTAGTAAAGGTTTTATGATATAGACAATTATTAAACTAAGAATTCCCCAAGCCAAGGAAATTTCTAAAGCAATATATTTTCCAATATGAAATTTTAAATTGCTATAATCCCAGAACGTAATTTTAAAGATTTTTTCTATTAAAATTCCACCTAATAATTCAATGGCAGTGAGTAAAACAACTACAGCAACAAAGATTACCAATGTTTGTAATAGTTTGGTGGCATGTAAATTCTTAAAGATAAATTCTGAAACGAGTATAATAATAATTATGCCAATTCCATAAACAGGAGTCCAGGGACCATATAAAATTCCACTATCTCCAGTATGACCCATTAAAAAATAAATCAAATGTTCAAATAAAAAACCGATAATCGAATATACAAAAAAACAATTTATATAATACATAGTCTTCACCATTGTTATTATGTCCAAAATAAAACATATTATTATTCTTTTTTGTCATATAGTAAAATAGGTGAACAATAATGACAAATATAATGCAATCATTTATTTTAACAACATTAGCTGGATTATCTACTATGCTAGGTGCTGTTTTGATTTTTTATAAAAATGAAAAAGAAGAAAATCTTGTTTCAAAATCTTTAGCTTTTGCTGCTGGTGTTATGATTACAGTTTCTTTAACAGATTTATTTCCAGAGGGGCAGCACTTATTATTAAAAGTTTTTTATCCAATTCCAGTCGTTTTCATTAGTTTAATATTTTTAATCGTTGGCATTTTATTATCTATGATGATTGAACATTATTTTCCAGAAAAGAAAAATGCTAATACTTCTCATAAATTATATCGGGTTGGTATTATCTCAGCTCTAGCAATTGTTTGTCATAATATTCCTGAGGGTATTGCGACTTTTATGACAAGTACTCATAATATTACACTTGGAATCTCATTAACCATTGCTATAGCTTTGCATAACATACCAGAGGGCATCAGTATTTCAGTCCCTATCTTTTATGCTTCCAAAAGTCGTAAAAAAGCTTTATTCTATACATTTATTTCTGGTATTTCGGAATTGTTTGGTGCAATAATTGCTTATTTATTTTTACAAAATTTTATGACTGATTCAACCATGGGAATGTTATATTGTATGATTGCAGGAATTATGATTCATATTTCTTTTCAGGAACTTTTGCCAACTTCTTTTCAATATAATAAATTGTTATCTAGTATCAGTTTTTTTCTACTTGGTGTTTTGGTTATGTTACTCAATCATTTTTGTTTTTAACTGGTTACATGATAGTATAAAATATTTAAAAAAACAGATAGATAGGTTGTTAAAAAATAGAGTAGAGGGAAGTAAAAGAAAAAATATGAACACTAACTAAAAAAATCGTTATTTGCAAAAAAGAAGAGTATATATCGCTCTTCTTTTTAGGCTATATTAATCTAAATGAATCGCCATTATCTTCATCTAATTCAAACGAATGATCATCGTCATCGTCGAAACCGATTTCGTTATTGGCTTTGTTTGAAACTTTATTGCTATTAGCATCTGTTACTGAATTGTTATTAGCATTTTGAACATGACTATTTTTACAATTTTTTACAGAAGCTTTTGCTTGTTTCATATCTTTTTTTGCCATTTTTCATCACCCTTTACTATTATGAGTGGAATTATTAATTTTATACAAAGAGTAGGGAAGTGGTAGAATTTGGATAGCATTAATTTTCCTAAATTTACATTTTCTTTTTAAGATGATATAATAATTATTCAAAGAAGAAAAGGAGAATTTACATGGATTTAGAAAAAGCGATCAATAATGTTGAAAAAATGGCTAATGGCATTAACCCATTAACAAATGAATATTTACCACAAAATTCATTATTAAATAACATTGAAATTTCAAGAAGTTTATTTTGCTTATTAGATGTGGTTAAGAATCCAAACAAAAGAAAAAATTTTAAAGCAAATTTTTCTATTACTAGAGCCGAGCTAGATAAATATGCATATAGTGAAGACTTAAGTTTAACTGAGTTTGCCAAATATATTAATTCATTAAAAATTGCAAATGACACAAAAGAATTAAAATATTCCGATTTAGCAAAATGGCTTATTAACATAGGTATGTTAATAGAAGTAGAAGAATTTAATAAAAAAAGAAAGATTCCTACTGAAGATGGTAAAAATATAGGAATGTATACAACAGTTAGAAATGGATATTATGGAAGTTATGAAATAGTTTTATATAATAAAGAGGCACAAAACTTTATAATTGATAATTTTGAGGATTTTCTATTATTTAATAATAAAAAAATTTAAAGGTTTTCAGATTATTTACTCTGCTCTTAATTGCTATAGTATAAACTGTCCACAAAAGCGAAAAAATATTATTGATAAAATAATATGAATAGTGTTATAATGTAATCGAGATATTACTGAATTGTTAGGTGTTTTACTCTATTCTACATCATCAGATGATAGAGAAGAGGTGATTTCTATGGATAAAATATTTATAGAAAGGATATATTCCATTGGAATTGATTGTTGCATTAGCAATAATTGTGTTATACACTATCATAGTTCTTAAAAAGAACTAGCTTAAATGAAAACACCGAATTAGCTTATGAAACGGTGTTTTCTCATTCAAATCTGAATAGAGAATGCACTTAACTTCGCAAATCAAGTGTATCTCTTTTTATTATATGAAATTTCTTTCAACATATACATAATAGCATATGTTTTTGTTTTTGTCAAAATTGAATTTTATGAAATTAGTTTAGAGTTATTGCAAAAATAGAGCTTATTGGTTCAATAGAATAAATAAAAGCAATTTATATAGTTTCGTCATTTATATGGAAGTTAACATAATATAGAGTCATAGATTCATCAATAAAAGTTTAAATAGGGAATTTGTCTAATTTTATTTTTTTTGTTCAATTTTCAAATCTTTTTTTATTAATTCTGTAATATATTCTTGAAATGTCTTATCGATATCAATAAGATGTTTTTTTATTATTTTATGTTCTTCTTCGTTTAATCTTATCGTTATTTTTTTCATTTTTTATCTCCTAGATTTCTATTATATTTTTACAATTTATTTTTTTTGTAATTATGCTATTAGCTATAATAGAATTACATTTTATTTCATTTGCTTCTATATATTCAAAACTTTTTATTTCATAAGCATCTATATTGTTTTTTACTTTTATGAAATAATTTGAAATTATGTTTCCTGTTTTTTCTATGTTTTCACATTGTATAGTTTCACATTTTATATTTCCAACTTTTAAATTTTTGCATTCTATATTTTTGCATTCTATAAAAGTTTCACATTCTATATTTTTCAAGTTATTTTCAAATATTCCAACGTCTATATTATTTGCATATATTCCTACATTTGATTTCAAATTTCCAGTTATTGTTATAGAACCAATAAATTTAATTGGGTAATCTAATTCTATTATTAAATCTTCATTTGTATAGTTTGTGAAATTTGGTTCGTAATAGTATTCTCCTTTTTTTACTTCATCATATAAATAATATAATGTATTTCCAGTTCCTCCATTACATAATTTTAAATTTTTGCATTCTTTATTAATTATCATTTTTCTCATTCCTTTCTTTAAATGTAATATTATTATACCGTATTTCCGTCATTCCGTCAATATTTTTTATACAATTTTATTAAAATATAAAATTAGAAATATTTTTTTGCACTCGAAGAGTGCTTCCCCCACAAAAAAATATTTCTAATTTGTGATTTATTTTATAAAATATTTCTATAATCATAATACCGTTTATATTTTATTTTTGCATAGTGTACCCCCGCTTATTTCTGAAAAAAATGTTTTGTAATAGGCAAAAGTGTGTTAGCCTCTTTGCAAGGCATATGGGAAAATGCGTGTGGAAAAAGTGTCCGACAAAAATTAAAAAAAATTCTCGCTTACCCGATATTAGAGTTTATGCCGTGAAAGCTATTGACTCATAGTTGACAATTTTGGTATAATAAGAAGCACTAAAAAGGAAAGAGAGGAGTGTTAGTCCTCATCACTAGATTCTAATTCATCAATTGACTTAGTAACGAATAAAATTTCGCAACCAAGTTTCTCAAGTTGATATTGTAATTCTAGTGTTATTTCTTCTTCTGGAACGAATACGTACATAATAGACCTCCTTTCTTGTCCTTTTGAGGACGAGATCCTCACACCAAAAATGTTCAACTAGGTGTCATATAGACCATGGAATAAATTCTCCCCTTAGCAAGAGAATTTTTTTAATTTTTAGGATGAGCCTGCGAAGACGTTTATATAAGGAAAACTTTTTTGCACACAACTGGCTTCCTGAACTACATCTTCCACATGTGCCTCTCCCTATATGGAAACACACTTTTGGGAACCTGTTGCAAAATATTTTTTTCAGAAATATCCATATGTTAGTACACGATTTGCGAAAATAAAAACGAATGCTTGCATTCTTCGTTTTTTCTAACTAAGTTATTAGATTATATTTGTTAATATATAAAATTAATATTGATTTCTTTTTATTTATTATTTTTCAAAATTAAGATATGTTTTGTTATTTTTTATTTCTTTTTCTTCTTTTATATTCCATTTTTCCTTAAATTCTTTTTCTTTTATTTTTGTCAATTCTTTTAATTCTTGTACTTCTTTTTCTTTTAATTCTCTTTCTTTATATTCTATAAATTCATCTAAGTCAAAAGTTTGAATTTTATTATTGTCTATATTTTTATATGTTTCATAATCTATAGCATTTTTATTTAGTGCTAATTTTATATCAATATATAGTTTAGTTGGGAATAAAATTTCTTTTCCATTTATGTAAAATTTTCTAAAATTTTTGTTTTTTGTAAAATAGATTTCATTGTTCCAATATCCCTCTATAATTTGATTATTGTGTTTTATTTTTATATTACCTTTCATATTATTCACTTCTTTCGATTCATTATGTAATTTTATCATTTTTCCGTCTTTCCGTCAATGTTTTTTTAATGTTTAGAAATATCTATATTTTATTATTTTTTTTGTGAAAATAAAAAAGAATGCTTTTCATTCTTCGTTTTTTCTAACTAGGTATTAGATTATTTGTTAATAGTAGAAATGCTAGTATTATAAAAACTGTTACTGCTCCACAACATAATATAAAACCAAAAGCAATTTTAATTCCGTCACTTACTGTTATAATTTTTTCTTTTTCAAATGCACAATATCCTTTTTTATAATCCCAGAATAAACATCTATAATCGCATGTTTTTTTTTGCTCATCTGTTGAAATGAGCGGACAAAATCTTTCTTCCATTTTCTCACTCCTTTTATATATCTTTTCTTTCTAAGTCTTTTATTTGAAAAGTTTCTTCTTTTCCTTTGAATAAAATTTTGAAATCGCATACTCTTGCTATTTCTTCTATTATGTCGAAAGTTGGTTCTCTGTATTCTTGTTCATATCCCGCTATAGTTGTTCTTCCAACTCCTATGATTTTTGCAAGTTCATTTTGATTTAATCCTTTTTTTTTTCTCATATATTTGAGAGCTTTTCCTAACATTTTTTTCACCTTTCTTTTTAATATTTTACGCGTAATGAGTCTTTTTTTCTTGACAATACGCAATACGCGTATTATAATATTTCTTGTAAGTACGCAATGTGCGTCAATAAGGAGGGAAGAAGAAATGGAAAATAGTAAAAGTATTGAAAATTTAGAGATTGAAGATAGACTGATGAAAATTCATGATGGAATTTTTAAAACATTAAAAAGCAATGATTATGAAACAAGATATTGTAAAGCTTTAGATTTTGCTTTATTAGAAATCAATAATTTGTATATAGAATTGCTTGATAATAAGTATTCTAGAAGAGATGAAAAGAGTGTAAAAGAGGAGCGAAGAGAAAATGAGTAAGATTAATGGAATTATATTATGTGCTGAATTAGTAAAAATGACAAATAAAGAGACTGGAGAAGTTAGTGAAATGACAAAGATTAATTACACAATTGATGTCAATTCAACAGATGAACGTGTTGGTTGTGGAATTATGGAATGTTATATTCGTGGCAATAAAGTAAAAGCTTTAGAGCCATATACGAAAGTTTCTAACATGAACGGAAAAAATGTTCGTGTAATGTTAGATATTGAATTAGAAGAAAGATTAACGAAAAACAGTAAAAAATTATATGTATCAAAGATTGGAGATTTATCTTTGAGATAATTAGGAGGGATTGTATGAGTGAAATAGAGCTATTAATAGAAATTAAGAATATATTAGGCTTTATAATGCTTTTACAATTCTTTCTTTTTTTAAAGTCCATATTTGGTATAGTATCAGGATTTATTTCTAGTTTTTTAGATTAGATGTGAGGCATTTGTTTTTCTGCTAAACAATGTTAGTCCTCAAAACAACTACCATACCATGTTCGTGCCGTTGCTCCTCCAAACTTTTAAGTAATTGGTTAAAAGCTTTTCATTTCTTGGGCATACGGCACAAAAAAAGAAAAAAAGGGGGTTTATGCTATGTTGAATGTATTAGAAGCTGGAACCGCTGCTGCAAGTGCATTTGATTTTAGTACTCTTGATTTATCTCAAGTAGTACCAACTATCACTGCTGCAATCGGTGTTGCAATTCCGATCACGTTAACTGTTGCTCTTATTAAAAAGGGTGCACGCATGGTAATTTCTTGGGTAAAAGGTGCCTAGTTTGTGCAAGAATTTGAAAAGTGAAAAGGTGGAATTGGAATAAATGCGTTAGCTTTTATGCCGAGAAAAACCTTTTCTCTTTGAAAATTCCAACAATGGTTATTAAAAAAATAAAAAAATACTTTTTTTGTTTTTTTATAAGCCGTCCGCTTTTAGGACTAACGAAAGTTTTGCTAGGCTTTTTCAAAAGCCGAAAAAAAAGAGGTGTTATATGTGTAGAAGATATAAGTTACTTACAAGGTGCAAAAATGAAATTGATGAGGATTTATGTGGAACGTTTTTAACTGTAATGTGTTTAGTAGCTTCAAAATTTTGGGGGAAATTTGAAGTACTAGAAATTAAGAGAGTTGGTTTCTATGAATAGAAGAGTTATTATATTTTTTACTTTATTAATTTCATTTTTTGTTTTTTCATCAAGTGTAAAAGCTGATAGTGATAAAGTAATTTCGTACAATAGTAGTTTTGATAGATTTAAGGAATTAGATTATTTGTTTGGTTACGGCGGTATTGATGTTGGTAATGCTAAAGAAAAAATGAATGAGCTTGTAGAAACATTAAAATCTAATAACATACATTTTGTTATTGAAACTTATATGCAAACTGGAACTTATAAACAGTTTTCAGGTATTAGAATTTATGAACTTTCAAGTTCACAATCTGATGTTACTTATTCTTTAAGGAGTAATAGTTGTACTTCCAGTGAATGTTCTTTTAGGTATACATATTCTAATTTTGTAACTAATATCGCTTTAAGTACATCTGGACTTAGTAGAAATAATCAATCTCAACTTGAAGCTCGTTTTGATACTTTGATTGATTATGTAAATACAAATAAGCATTTGCCTACTACAACATCAGCCTATGTAGATTATTATAAATTAGATGGTTGGGAAGTAACTACTGCTGGCTATACAGGTGTTGGTTCCAATTATAATTCTGATATGAAAACTTTTGTTTGGTCCTCTAATGTGGACTTGAAATTAAAATTTTCTGGTTCAACTTTTTCAGGTATTCAAATTGGAAGCAATATTTATAGAGCTGATTCTTTATTACCAAGCTATATGAATACTCCAAGTTACGGAAAAACTTATTATACGTTTAATGAAAATATAAATACATTGGGAAATTCACAAGTAAGGTTTAAATTTGATGTACCTAGTGATAAGATTTTTTCTTTCTTTTTCAATTATAGTGTAACTTATTCTAATTTAACAACTATATTACCGCCACCATATTTGGAATATACAATAGAGGATGCTGAATTGATAGAACATATTTATTCATTACCTTTTTATAATCATACTAAATTAGAAAATGAAACTGTATATAATGATACTCAGATAAATACATTTCGTGAGGGAGTTTTATCATTTGAGTTTGTAGTTGATTTAGAAAATAAAAAAGAACTTGAAGAAACTGTAAGTATATTTTTTGAAAGTGAATATCCATTTACATATGAATATATTACAGATAGCAATTATGTAGAAGTTGATTGGTCTGGAAATTATGGAATTTTATTAATTCCTAAGAAGTACAATTCCGATGACTCTAGTACTATTAGGAAATTATCAACTATTTATTATAAAGGTGCCCCTTTATTTTGGGGTTTTTATAAAGATATTAACGATATTTCAAAATTTGACCTTTCATATCTTACGAAAGCTACTATTGAATTTAAACCTTTTTCTGAACTTTTTAGTACAGAGAATTTAAACGAAACTCTTTTTATCATTTATGAGGATTATCAATCTCTTCCAGATACAACGATTATAAAGTATGATACACGTTATTTTAATCATTCTGTTTGTAAGAATAAAGATAGTTGTGATATTGTTTCAAATCCAAATACTGGAGAAAATGTAACTCCGAAACCTCCTACTGTTTTAACAGATGAAGATGATGATTTTTTTACAAAGCTTATGAATAGAATACTGGATCCTATTTATGAGAAATTGCCGATTATTAAGCAATTACCAGATGTTTGGGGAGTTTTCTTACAAGCGAAGAAAAACCCTAAGGCTCCTAATTGGAGTGTAGATTTATCTGGAATAGGTTTTAATACTGTTGTTTATATGGATTTTACTTTTTTTGACCAGTATAGAAGTTATATATTCTTTATAATTCAATTAAGTGCTACATATGTAACTTTGAAAAAATTGATAGATATTATCGCTAAATATTTTAATTAGGAGGTATGCTAATGAAACAACTTTTAACTATTACAATTGGTATTTCTTTTTTACTTTTTCTTTTTATCTTACTTCCTTTTACAATTTCAATTCCAGGTAATGTGTTAGCTTTTTTCACAGGAAATTCAGTACAAGAGTTTTTTAATAGTTTATATTATTTTTTACCACTCGATTATTTGTTTGCTTGTATTATTGTTGTTTATAGTGCTAAATATTTTCATATTTTTATAAGGATTATTACTTGGATATATGATAAGATTTTCCGTTAGTTAGTAGGTGATTATATGAATTTTACTACAATATTTAATTCTCTTATAAAAGCATTCATTCAACTAGTAAAGTCATTATTATTTATGACGATTCCGATTTTTATAGTTTTCTTCGTCTGGTGTTTTATAGTTATATTATTTTACTTTTATTATAGATTTGTAAAAAAAATAAAACCGAAATCTTTAGAAATTTCGCCGCAACCTTTTCCTGGTTTTTTTCAGAACTTATTCTTTTTGTTTCCGAAACGTCTTGCTCTAGATATTTTAGAAAGAGACCGTTCAGAATTTCAAGAGTATGGTATCCATGTAGTAGTAGGAGAACAAGGAAGTGGAAAATCAATTACAGTAGTATGTTTATTGCGTAAATGGAAAGCAAGATATCCACAACTTAAAATTTATACTAATGATTTTGAGTATGATAAACAGGACGGTATTATTGAGAATTGGCAAGATATTATTGACTACAAAAACGGTAAAAAAGGTGTAGTAAATGTACTAGATGAAATGCAAACATGGTTTCCTAGTTCTAGAGATAAAAGTACTGTACCGCCTGAATTGTTAGGAGAGATTTGCCAGCAACGAAAACAACGAAAAGCTATGTTAGGTACTGTTCAAGTGTTTACGCGTTTAGCAAAGCCCTTTCGTGAGCAAACAAGGTATATTTATGTTCCAAAAACATTTTTAGGTTGTTTTACAATTGTCAGAGTAACAAAAGCAAAGTACTATGATTATACAAAAGATAAATTTTCTAGATATTGTAGAACTTTTATCTTTGCTCACACGAAAGAACTGAGGGAAGCTTATAATACATATAAAATTATTGAGAAATATAAAGAGGCTGAATTTGTTTCCGATTCAACGATATTGGCTAGTTCTTCCTCAGAGGCTCCGTCGGTGACGGAGACTGAGGAGGACTAGCAATGCGTGAATGGAATAACAGAAAAATTTATAATAAACAAGAAAATAAACAATTGAAAAATGATGTTAAGATATATTATGATACAATAAAAGAAGATATTGAAAAAAGCTTGACAGGAGAAAAAAAAGGTGATATAATCACGCACGCGTTACTTGATAGTAGTCTCATATTTCAAACTAATCAAGAAAATTACACTCATAAGATAGTTCAGTGTGGAGATTATTATCAAGTTTATGACTATAATAAAAAGACAATAAAACAAGCTTCTAATTTAGAAAAAATGAGTTATCAAAATTATAAAATTAAAAAAAAGATATACTTAGATAAAGAAGTAGGGGAGTGTAGTAGTAATATTCAATTAGAACTATTTCAAATAAACGACGGATTTCTGGACTGGTCTAAAACTTCTATTGCAAGAGATCCACCTGATTGGTTACATATAAACGAAATTATTGAAATAAAAAAAGAAGAAACAGAAAAAACAATATTAAAAAAGAATGTGCAACGTTCAAAGATAGAACTTGAACGTCTTACTAAGTCTAATGAAAAAACTTTTAAAACATTTATAACTTTAACAATGGCTGAAAATATTACAGATATAGAAAAAGCAAACTCTATTTTTAATGTTTGGAGAACAAAAGTTCAATCTGTATTAAAAGCACAAAAAAAAGAATTTTCCTATGTATGTGTTCCCGAGTTTCAGAAGAGGGGAGCAATACACTACCATCTGCTTACTAATTTAGATGTTTTGGAAAATTCAGATATTATTATACCACAAAAAGAATTTACTGAAAAACAATTACAGACAATGACGGAAGAACAAAGAGAAAAATGTAAAGATGTAAAGTATTGGAAATATGGTTTTTCAAGAGTTGATAAATTAGCTGATATTGACAATGTAGTAGGGTATATATCGAAATATATGACAAAAGACATAGATAATAGATTATGGGGGAAAAGACGTTATCTAGCAAGTCATAATCTTAAAAAACCGTCTACTTTATTTATTGATTGTTGCTCTGACAAAGGATTTTATCAATTATTAGAAATTCAAAATAATTGTGAATTATCTTTTCATTCAATTTATACTAATCCGCTTGGTGAAATTATTGATTTTTCGGAATTTAAAAAGAAAGAAGTGATAAATAGTGTATGAGTTATGTTTATATAATAGACTAAAGAATAAATTTTTTATTGAAATAATAGATAGTCCTTATTTGTTAAAGAAACGATTGAATAAAATAAAAAAATCAAAAAAATTAGAATGTTCATTTTTAAAGAGACGTTACTAAATGAATTATATTAATGATTATATTAGATGTTTGAAAAATAGAAATTATTCTAAATTAACGATTTTATCTTATTACAATGTTTTATTTCAGTTTTATGATGTTTTTCATGAGAATTATTTAGAATTAGAATTCCAAGAATTTAAAGAATATGTTTTAAAGTTAGAACAGAAAGGCTTTAGTAATTATACATTAAATAAGCATATAACTGTTTTACGAAATTTTTATAAATTTTTGATAAAGAGAAAAGTTATAAAACAATCTGATGTTTTTCTTCTTCGTTTTTATAGAGTATATCCAAAACTAGATATTATTAATAAAAATGATTTGAATTTTTTATTAAATGCTTCTAATTATTCAGACGATTATTATAGCATTAGAGATTTTTTAATATTTGAATTACTTTATTCAACAGCTATACGTGTAAGTGAGTTAGTAAATATAAAAGTATCAGATATTAATATCCATGATTGTAAAATTCTTGTTTTTGGAAAAGGAAGAAAAGAGAGATATGTTTTATTTGGTACTAAATGTAAAGAAGTTTTAGTAAAATATTTAGATATTAGAAAGCTCTTTTTATCTGATTATAGTTCAGTTTATTTACTTTTGAATAAACAAAAGAGTAGAATGACAACGCAATCAGTAAGATATGTTATTGACAAGATGTCTAAAAAGTTGAATATATCGAAACATTTATATCCGCATTTGTTTCGTCATACTGTTGCATCCGAATTGCACGAACGTGGAGCTAGCACTAAAACAATTCAGCAGATCCTTGGTCATTCTAATATGGAAACGACTGCTAATTATATTTATGTATCTTCTGATACAGTAAAGAATAGTTATTTTAAATATCATCCACGTGCGAAAATGAAATGAGGTTTGATAAAATGTGTTATATAAAACAAATTGCTCTAGTATTTTTAATTTCTGTTATAGTGAGTTTTTTATTTGCTTTCTTTACATATGAAATTGTTAGAATATTTATTGATTATTTAGATAGAGAAGAGAAAAAATAAGAGGTGATTTATGAAAAAGTTTTTAAATGCTTTTGTTTATCTTTTTGTATTAGTTTTGCATTTTCTTTTCTTTTGTCTTTTATTTTCTGTATTATTTAGTAATTTTTTAAAAAATTATATGCTAGGTTGTATTTTAGGAATTTTATTTACTTTATATGTTTTTATTTTATTACTTATAACTTATTATGATGATATTATTGATATTGAAATATTTGGAGTTGATTATTAAATGAATAAGAAATATTATTCTGAATTTATAAAAGAATTTTCTAAGTCTTTAATAAAAAATAAAAATTATATGTCTACAATATTGTTTCAGAAATTAAAAGATGATAGTGTATCATTTAGTTTTGAATATGATGATAAAATATCAATAGCAATTATAGTAAAAAAAGATAGATAAGTGATTATCTATTTTCTTTATTCATATAGAAGTTAACATAATATAGATTATGCATAATTTATTTATTGTTTTTAAAAATAGCGTTGTATTAATATTTAGTGCTATCATTAGGATTTTTTTTCCTTTTATACATATTTTAATATCATTTTCATGCTAATTAAAAATACTTTTTAACGTCACAATCTATCAAACTTTTTCTATTAAAATACTAAATCAATCCTATATTATTTTATCTGTT